>NZ_JBFPKG010000429.1:0-202 GCF_040948665.1 Paraburkholderia sp. BR14320 | reverse complement strand
GTGCTGGCAGTCGAGGCGAACGTCGACTGCGTGATCGCCGACGGCGCGTACTACAGTATCGCGCAGACCGAGGCGTGGACAACCTGTGGTGTGCTGCCGGTGATTCCACCACCGGCCAATGCGGTCGCTCACAATCAACCGGCGACACGCAGCCACGACCCTCTCGTTCGGTACATCAAGGACAAGGGCACCCATGCGTTCC
>NZ_JBFPKG010000428.1:0-207 GCF_040948665.1 Paraburkholderia sp. BR14320 | reverse complement strand
CCGCCCCGGGTTTTCCGGAGACCGTTTTGCTTGCGTCATGCCACAGTGACAGACTCAGCGAGATTTGCATAGTAAGCGGCTTCTGCCTCGGCAGGTGGAATGTTGCCGATGGGGCCGAAGAGCCGACGATTGTTGAACCAGTCCACCCATTCGAGCGTCGCCATTTCAACGGCCTGCAGATTGCGCCACGGTCCGAGGTGATGGATC
>NZ_JBFPKG010000427.1:0-211 GCF_040948665.1 Paraburkholderia sp. BR14320 | reverse complement strand
GCCGCACAGCGCGTGCCGCAGGCTTCGTCGCCGTCCTTCAGGCGCAGCCCGGCACGGGCGGCTGCCTCCCCGCGGGCCTGGCGCAGATACGCGTCGATCTTGCGTGCCACGACCGCCTGCAGCGCCTCCAAGGTCTGCAGGGCGTCCACCCGGTGGCGCTTGAGCTGCGGGCTGCGCGCCAGCGGCAGCAGCCCCATGCACAGGTTGCCCA
>NZ_JBFPKG010000426.1:0-212 GCF_040948665.1 Paraburkholderia sp. BR14320 | reverse complement strand
GAAGGCATATGAGTCGGTCAGCCACGCCCGGCGCTCAATCGGCGATTACATCAATCTGTACAACCAGAGACGACCTCATTCGAGTCTGGAAGACCGCACGCCGGATGAGGCATACTTCGCGACACTGCCTGCGATCAAATCGGCAGCATGAACGCCCCGGTGGTTCCACTTAAAAATCTCGGGACCCTGCCCGAACAAGCGGCGCCACCTCT
>NZ_JBFPKG010000425.1:0-216 GCF_040948665.1 Paraburkholderia sp. BR14320 | reverse complement strand
ACGCGAGCCAGACGCCGTGGCGCAAGATGCATCTGTCGATCGACCCGGAGATGAATGTCCACCAGATCGCGATTACCGAGGACAACGTCTCCGACGAGGCGGGCCTGAATGCGATGCTGGCAGTCGACGCGAACGTCGACTGCGTGATCGCCGACGGCGCGTATTACAGTAGTGCGCAGACCGAGGCGTGGTCAGCCTGCGGCGTGCTGCCGGTGA
>NZ_JBFPKG010000424.1:0-216 GCF_040948665.1 Paraburkholderia sp. BR14320 | reverse complement strand
GTCAACGCGCGCGTGACACGCGCTGACGGGCATGCTGAACGTGAAGCGGCCAAGATCATGATCAACGACGCGCGGCAAGCACTACAGGATGCGGGCGCAGAGATCACGTTGGGCGCGGACAAGGGTTACGACGCACAGGAATTCATCGAGGCCTGCCGCGAGATGAAGGTCACACCGCACGTAGCGCAAAACACCTCGGGGCGGCGTTCGGCGGTG
>NZ_JBFPKG010000423.1:0-217 GCF_040948665.1 Paraburkholderia sp. BR14320 | reverse complement strand
GCGGGATGAAGTTTGGCCGGGCCAGCGAATGGCATCGCCAGAAGTACGGCTGCGACGCGGGCCAGACGCCGTGGCGCAAGATGCACCTGTCGATCGACCCGCAGATGAATGTCCACCAGATCGCGATTACCGAGGACAACGTCTCCGACGAGGCGGGCCTGAATGCGATGCTGGCAGTCGAGGCGAACGTCGACTGCGTGATCGCCGACGGCGCGTA
>NZ_JBFPKG010000422.1:0-219 GCF_040948665.1 Paraburkholderia sp. BR14320 | reverse complement strand
CGCTGATGGACGCCGCCGACGACATCGTGCGTCCGCTGCAGGACCGCCCGGTGCGCGTCGATCGCGAAACGCTCGCGCTCGGTTATGCCGGCGTGTATTCGAGCTTCCTGCGTCATTCGGAAGTGGCCGCGAACAAGTACGGCCTGAAGACCGTCGACATTCTGGTCGAACTGGGCAAGCGCCGCATGGTCGGCGGTCAGGAAGACATGATCGTCGACG
>NZ_JBFPKG010000421.1:0-222 GCF_040948665.1 Paraburkholderia sp. BR14320 | reverse complement strand
GACTGGCGATGAACCGCTCGGCTGTCAGCTCGGGGCGGTTCAGATAGCCGCGCGCCACCCCCGCCCCGCCAATGTAAAGCTCGCCCACCGCACCAAACGGCACCGGCGCGCCATGACCGTCCAGCAGATAAACCCGCGTGTTCGCAATCGGACGGCCGATCGGGACCACTGACCCATTAAAATCAGCCGGGCAATTCCAGGCCGTTACGTCGATAGCAGCTT
>NZ_JBFPKG010000420.1:0-222 GCF_040948665.1 Paraburkholderia sp. BR14320 | reverse complement strand
CTGTCACTGTATCAGGTGCTCAAGGCATACAGTCTGGTGGCCCGCCAGTGGAAGCCGCGCTACATCAGTGGCGAACGCGCGTCGGTGAAGGCGCGACAGGAGAGCCTGAAGCAGTGGGTGCGCCAGACGCTGGAGACGACGCGCGGGTTCATCGAGGCGGACCTGCAGGAACTGAGCTGGAACCTCATTGCGCAGCTCGAGGCCGATGAGGCGATCCTGGAT
>NZ_JBFPKG010000041.1:0-64204 GCF_040948665.1 Paraburkholderia sp. BR14320 | reverse complement strand
GCGGGCGTTTCTCGAACTTCGCGTTCGACACGCTGCAGCCCGGCCACACGATCGACGTGATGACCCCGGACGGCCGCTTCTTCACGCACCTGAACGCGGAACAGGGCCAGCAGTACCTCGCGTTCTCCGGCGGCTCGGGCATCACGCCGGTGCTCGCGATCATCAAGACGACGCTCGAAGTCGAGCCGCGCAGCACGTTCACGCTGGTGTACGGCAACCGCAGCGTCGACCAGATCATGTTCGCCGAGGAGCTGGAGGATCTGAAGAACCGCTTCATGAACCGCTTCGTGCTGTATCACGTGCTGTCGGACGACCTGCAGGACGTCGAGCTGTTCAACGGCGTGCTCGACCAGCAGAAGTGCGCGGCGTTCCTCGAACAGCTGCTGCCGGCCGACGCGATCGACGAGGCGTTCATCTGCGGCCCCGCGCCGATGATGGATGCGGCCGAGGCGGCGCTCAAGGCTGCCGGCGTGCCGCCCGCGAAGGTGCACGTCGAGCGCTTCGGCACGCCGCTGCCGCAGGCGGGTGTGCCGCCCGTCGAGATCACCGCGGACACGCCCGCGGCCGACCTCGAAATCGTGCTCGACGGCAAGCGGCGCAAGCTGCGCCTGCCGTACCAGGGCGTAAGCGTGCTCGACGTCGGGCTGCGCGCCGGTCTCGCGCTGCCGTATGCGTGCAAGGGCGGTGTGTGCTGCACGTGTCGCGCGAAGGTGCTCGAGGGCGAAGTGAAGATGGAAAAGAACTACACGCTCGAAGAACACGAGGTCCGCGACGGGTTCGTGCTGACGTGTCAGTGTCATCCGGTGAGCGACAAGGTCGTCGTCAGTTACGACGAACGTTGAGCCGGGAGCTTTCGTGGTCAGGGTGCGGACTCGCTTCGTGTAACGGCCGGCGCCGCTTTCGGCCGTTTCGCGATCCGCTTACACTAGGGGCCGCTCTTCGATCGGGACGTCGGTTTCCAGTCGGCGAGCGGCCTCTTTTTGTTACAGCTGCAAGCGTCACAGCAAGCCCTTGCCCATGAGCACGATTCATCTCACCAACGGAGACGTCGCCGCCGAGTCGCTGCGGAGCGCGCTGGCCCAGGCGGGCCGCGACGATCGCGTGCAGTCGTTGCGCGACGATCTGGCGGTCGGCCCGTTGCGCGGCGTCGACGACGCTCCGCACGTGCGTGCCGACTTCTGGGAACGCGTCAGCGCCGACCCGCAGCGCGACTTCGTGCGCGAGTTCCGCGAACAGGCCGCAGTGCTCGACGGCCTCGCGAGCGACACCGCGAATCTCGTTGTGTGGCATGGCGAAAGCGCGTCCGATCAGCTGATGCTGCGCCGCGTCTGCTACCTGGTGCGCAACAGCCCGCAGCGTTTGAATGAAGTGCGTCTGTCGATCGCCGACCTCACCGATCCGCAAGCGTGGGCGCATACCCGCAAGGATCGCGCGACATCGGTCGGCATGTTTGCGCCGGACGCATTGCAGGCACATCTGCCGGACGCCGCGCCGATTTCCGTGCTACGCATCAGCCGGCTCGCGCTCGAATGGCAGGAGGTCAAGCAGGCGAACGGCGAGACACGGCGCTGGCGTGACAACACCTTCACGAGCGGCAGCTTTGCCGAACTCGACACGCTGATCCTCGAACGCGCAACCGACGACTGGCAGTCCGCCGCGCGCGTCGCCGCCTATGTTATGACCGCCGAACTATGGTTTCTCGCCAGCGACAGCATCGTGCTGTGGCGCATGCACGAACTCGCGACGCAACGACGCATCCATCTGCGTGGCGACGCGAACGAATGGCGCTCGCTCGAACTGCGCGCGTCATCCGCTCCTTGCTCACCCCAATAAGACAAAAACAGACAACTATGGCCCGCACCCGAGCCCCCGACCACGAAACCCAACGCGAGCAGATCCTCGAACTGGCCGCCGCGAAGTTTGCGCAGACCAGCTATCCAAGCACGTCGATGGCCGATCTCGCCGCGGCGAGCGGCACCTCGAAAGCGCGCCTCTATCACTATTACGAGAGCAAGGAAGCGATCCTGTTCGACCTGCTCGATCGCTACACGAAGCGGCTGATGCTGATCATCGCCGAGGTGGAAGGGTCGAGCCAGCGGCGCGAACTGAGCGAGCGAGAAACCTTCGCGGAGCTGATCCGCGCGTTCCTGTCCGAGTATGAGACGTCGCACAGCCGGCACGTTGCGCTGCTGAACGACGTCAAGTATCTGGTCGATTCGCAGCGCGAGATCATCCTGAACCGCCAGCGCGACGTGGTCGCCGCGTTCGCCCGGCAGCTCGCGCGCGCCTACCCCGAACGCGCGACACGCGACAACCAGACCGCGCTGACGATGATGGTGTTCGGCATGATCAACTGGACCTTCACGTGGCTCAAGCCGGACGGCCGCATGGGCTATCGCGAGTTCGCAGAGCAGGTGGTCGGCATGGTCGAGCATGGTCTCGGCACCGCGCCGGCCAGGTGAGACGACGGTCCGAACCGATCCCGCGCCTCGGATGATGCAAAGCAACAACATTCAGAGGAAGTATCTCAGCTCCCGGGATGCATGCGGCATGGTGTCACGAACGTGCGTTCAATTCGAATTCCCATTAAAAATCAATTAACTAAATTTAGGGCTCCAGCATTCCAGGTAATCACATCAGTTTTTGGTACGGGTTTTCCCTAGTGAATGGCTTAGGTTTCCGCTAAAATCGGTTTTGCGGTGCACAACGCCGCCTGATTAAAAGGAGAACCCGACCATGAACACGCTTAGCCTTCGCACCACCGAGCCGATCGAGCCGAACGACCGCGCGTCGCTGCCTGCTGGACGCCCGCACGTTCTGGTCCGAGAACTCACCGCTGTCGATCGCGAACGCCTGCTCACGCACTTCCTCGCGCTCGACAAGGAAGACCGCCTGCTGCGCTTCGGCCAAGTCGTGCCGAACCACGTGATCGAAAACTACGTGCGCACGATCGACTTCACGCGCGACACGGTGTTCGGCGTATTCAACAGCAAGCTTGAACTGAGCGGCGTCGGCCATCTGGCCTACCTGCCGGCCGAAGACAACAAGCGCACTGCCGAATTCGGCGTCTCGGTGCTCGAAAGCGCGCGTGGCATTGGTATCGGCTCGAAGCTGTTCGAGCGCGCCGCGATCCGCAGCCGCAACACGCATGTGACGACGCTGTACATCCACTGCCTGGCGCGCAACTCGACCATGATGCACATCGCCAAAAAGGCCGGCATGAAGATCGAGTACGCGTACGGCGAAGCCGACGCTTATCTCACGCTGTCGCCAGCAGATCAGTCGAGCATCCTCGCGGAAATGCTGCAGGAGCAGGCCGCCGTGTTCGACTACGCACTCAAGCGCCACGCGCGCCAGGCATCGCGACTGTTCGAGTCGTTCATGCCGGTGGCTGTCGCTGCCTGAATAATCGCTACGGGGACATGAGCCTGGGGCGGCCGCAAGGTCGCCCTTTTTTCTATCTGTACCAAATTAACGCGATGCGCAGGGCGTGACGCGTGAAGCCTACAAAATGGGCAGCGCTGTCGTTTCCTTGATCTTTTCGAGCGAAAAGCTCGATTTCACATCGATCACCGACGGATGGCGCAGCAACTGATCCTGCACGAAGCGCGAAAAGTGCGCCATGTCCTCGACCTGGACGCGCAGCAGGTAATCCATCTCACCCGTCATCGCGTGACACGCGACCACTTCGGGCCACGTCTGCACGGCCGCGCCGAACAGATCGGCGTGCGTAGCCTCGCCATGCGGACTGAACGCGCGACCGCCACCCTTCTCCAGCCGCACGTTGACATACGCAAGCAGGTCGAGTCCGAGACGCTGCGCGTCGAGTAGCGCGACGTAGCCGCGAATCACGCCGCTTTCCTCGAGCCGGCGAATCCGCCGCAGGCACGGACTCGGCGACAGATTGATCCGCTCCGCAATCTCCTGATTCGACAGCCGGCCGTTTTCCTGAAGGATCGCCAGAATGCGGCGATCGATCGCATCTATCTCGCTATTAGCCATGTTCTGCCACGTCTCGTTCGAATCGAGCCATAAAGTAGCTGAAGAGTAGCGATGTGCGATTAAGTTCGCAAGTTCTTGCCTCCATCGCAGTTCTACACTTGCCCTATCCGGTCGCGCTCAGCCGACCGTCCCGCGCGCTCACCGCCAGCGCGCCTCGGCAACCCCGTACATGGGATCGGAGACAGACAATGCAGGTTTCTACTTGGGAAAATCCGGTCGGCACCGACGGCTTCGAATTCATCGAATACACGGCGCCGGACCCGAAAGCGCTCGGCAAACTATTCGAACGGATGGGCTTCACGGCCGTCGCGCGACATCGTCACAAGGACGTGACGCTGTATCGTCAGGGCGACATCAACTTCATCGTCAACGCGGAGAAGCATTCGTTCGCGCAGCGCTTCGCGCGCCTGCATGGCCCGTCGATCTGCGCGATCGCGTTTCGCGTGCAGGACGCCGCGAAGGCTTATGCTCAAGCGCTCGAAAAAGGCGCTTGGGGATTCGACAACAAGACCGGCCCGATGGAGCTGAACATCCCAGCGATCAAGGGCATCGGCGATTCGCTGATCTATTTCGTCGACCGCTGGCGCGGCAAGAACGGCGCGGCGCCGAACAGCATCGGTGACATCGACATTTACGACGTCGACTTCGAACCGATTCCCGGCGCGAACCCCAATCCGGTCGGCCACGGCCTGACTTATATCGATCACCTGACGCATAACGTGCATCGCGGCCGCATGCAGGAATGGGCCGAGTTCTACGAGCGCCTGTTCAACTTCCGCGAGGTGCGCTACTTCGACATCGAGGGCAAGGTGACGGGCGTGAAGTCGAAGGCGATGACTTCGCCGTGCGGCAAGATCCGCATTCCGATCAACGAGGAGGGCTCGGACACCGCCGGTCAGATCCAGGAATATCTGGACGCGTACCACGGCGAAGGCATCCAGCACATAGCGCTCGGCACCAGCGACATCTACCGCACCGTCGACGGCCTGCGCGCATCGAACATTTCGCTGCTCGACACGATCGACACCTACTACGAACTCGTCGACCGGCGCGTGCCGAATCATGGCGAGCCGCTCGAGGAACTGCGCAAGCGCAAGATCCTGATCGACGGCGCACCGGACGATCTGCTGCTGCAGATCTTCACCGAAAACCAGATCGGCCCGATCTTCTTCGAGATCATCCAGCGCAAGGGCAATCAGGGCTTCGGCGAGGGCAACTTCAAGGCGCTGTTCGAATCGATCGAGCTCGATCAGATTCGCCGCGGTGTCGTGCAGGATAAGACCTGACCACGATGACTCGCGCCTGATCGGCGCGCGGAAGAAAAAAGGGCGAAGATCGCAGGATCCTCGCCCTTTTTCGTTTGCACGCCGCCGCTCTCTCCGAACCGGCGGCCGGTTGTCACAAGACGCGCGCGATGCGGCGCGTCAAGAATTCTGCCTGTACTCGTTGCTGCCGGTCGCACCGTCGATCGTTCCCGCCTGCGCCGGCGCGACCTGCGCCGTGCGAACGATCGCGTTCGACAGCGCCCCCGTGCTGCCCGGATTCGAGTGCATCGGCGCGCTCATCGCGAAAAAAGCGGCGGAAACCATCAGGAACGTCTGGATGTTTCTTGTGTGCATGCGTACTCCTTTTCTAACTACCCTGCTGTCCAGAAGCTGCGCAGAATGCACAGCGATCGGCATCGCTCGCAGGCCGGGGATTAGACAGTGGTTTTCACTGCGGTTCCGCGCGTTTGTAGGTTTTACAGCTTGTTACATGCACGAGTGCAACCCAACTCGATTCCGTCGAAAATGCGTGCCAACTGTTGACAACCCGCAGCCAACTTGCCGCGAAACCATCTGAATCCAGACCGCGCACAGGCGATTTCTGATCTGCTGCGGCGGGTTTCCACCAGTGCTACCATCGCTTGAAACCCGTCAATATGACGACCCCGGCCCCAGCATTCACGAGATGCCGGGAGCCAGAAAAGTTTTGGTGATCCCAAGCTGAAGTGGAGGAGTACACATAATGAATGCCCCGCTAGACGCAGGTCAGCGAGCCTCGCTCGAAGCCGCGTTGTCTTCCGTCACGCTCGACGACAAATACACCCTCGATCGCGGCCGCGCTTACATGAGCGGCATCCAGGCGCTCGTGCGTCTGCCGATGCTGCAGCAGGAACGCGACCGCGCCGCCGGCCTCAATACGGCCGGCTTCATCTCCGGCTACCGCGGTTCCCCGCTCGGCGGACTCGACCAGTCGCTGTGGAAAGCCAAAAAGCATCTGTCCGCGCATCAGGTCGTGTTCCAGCCCGGCGTCAACGAAGACCTCGCGGCCACCGCCGTGTGGGGTTCGCAGCAGGTCAACCTGTACCCGAGCGCCAAATACGACGGCGTGTTCTCGATGTGGTACGGCAAGGGCCCCGGCGTCGACCGTTCCGGCGACGTCTTCAAGCACGGCAACTCGGCCGGCTCGTCGCGGCACGGCGGCGTTCTGGTGCTCGCCGGCGACGATCACGCGGCGAAATCCTCGACACTCGCGCACCAGTCCGAACATATCTTCAAGGCATGCGGGCTGCCGGTGCTGTTTCCGTCGAACGTGCAGGAATATCTGGACTTCGGCCTGCACGGCTGGGCGATGAGCCGCTACTCCGGCCTGTGGGTCGCGATGAAGTGCGTGACCGACGTGGTTGAATCGTCCGCATCGGTCGATATCGACCCGCACCGCACCAGCATCATCCTGCCGGAAGACTTCGTGATGCCCGACGGCGGCCTGAACATCCGCTGGCCCGATCCGCCGCTCGTGCAGGAAGCGCGCCTGCTCGACTACAAGTGGTACGCGGGCCTCGCCTATGTGCGCGCGAACAAGCTCGATCGCGTCGAAATCGATTCGCCGCATGCGCGCTTCGGCATCATGACCGGCGGCAAGGCCTATCTCGACGTGCGTCAGGCGCTCACCGATCTCGGCCTCGACGATGAAACCTGCTCGCGCATCGGCATCCGGCTGTACAAGGTCGGCTGCGTCTGGCCGCTCGAAGCGCAAGGCGCGCAGGCCTTCGCGCGCGGTCTCGACGAAATTCTCGTGGTCGAGGAAAAGCGCCAGATCCTCGAATACGCGATCAAGGAAGAGCTGTACAACTGGCCCGACGCGCAACGCCCGCGCGTGTTCGGCAAGTTCGACGAAAAAGACGGCGCCGGTGGCGAGTGGTCGGTGCCGATGGGCAACTGGCTGCTGCCGGCGCACTACGAGTTGTCGCCCGCGATTATCGCGAAGGCAATCGCCACGCGGCTGGACAAGTTCGATCTGCCGTCGGACGTGCGCGCCCGCATCGCCGCGCGCATCGCGGTGATCGAAGCGAAGGAAAAGGCGCTCGCGCGGCCGCGCGTCGAAGTCGAGCGCAAGCCGTGGTTCTGCTCGGGCTGCCCGCACAACACGTCGACCAACGTGCCGGAAGGCTCGCGCGCGATGGCCGGCATTGGCTGTCATTACATGACGGTCTGGATGGACCGCAGCACCAGCACATTCAGCCAGATGGGCGGCGAAGGCGTCGCGTGGATCGGCCAGGCACCGTTCACGAACGATAAGCACGTGTTCGCCAATCTCGGTGACGGCACCTACTTCCACTCGGGGCTGCTCGCGATCCGCGCGGCGATCGCGTCGAAGGCGAACATCACCTACAAGCTGCTGTACAACGACGCGGTCGCGATGACCGGCGGCCAGCCGGTCGACGGCGTGCTGACCGTGCCGCAGATCACGCATCAGCTCGCCGCCGAAGGCGCGGCGAAGATCGTCATCGTCACCGATGAGCCGGAGAAGTACGCGGCGAACGTCGGCCTCGCGCCCGGCGTCGACATTCATCACCGCGACCAGCTCGACGACGTGCAGCGCCAGCTGCGCGAGGTGCCGGGCACCACGATCCTGATTTACGACCAGACCTGCGCGACCGAAAAGCGCCGTCGCAGGAAGCGCGGCGCGTATCCCGATCCGGCACGGCGCGTCGTGATCAACGAGGCGGTGTGCGAAGGCTGCGGCGACTGCTCGGTGAAGTCGAACTGCCTGTCGGTCGAACCGCTCGACACCGAGTACGGCACGAAGCGCCAGATCAACCAGTCGACCTGCAACAAGGACTTCTCGTGCGTGAACGGGTTCTGCCCGAGCTTCGTCTCCGTTGAAGGCGGCCAATTGCGCAAGCCGAAGGCGGCGTCGGGCGCCGGCGCGGAAATGCCACCAGTGCCGGACCCCGAGTTGCCGTCCATCGAGCGTCCGTACGGCGTGCTGGTGACGGGCGTCGGCGGCACCGGCGTCGTCACGATCGGCGCGCTGCTCGGTATGGCCGCGCATCTCGAGAGCAAGGGCGTCACCGTGCTCGACGTCACCGGCCTCGCGCAGAAAGGCGGCGCCGTGATGAGCCACGTGCAGATCGCGAACCACCCCGCCGACATCCACGCGACTCGTATCGCGATGGGCGAAGCGAGCCTCGTGATCGGCTGCGACGCGATCGTAACCGCCAGCGACGAATGCGTGTCGCGCATGCAGGCGAACCGCACGCGCGTCGTGCTGAACAGCGCGCACACGCCAACGGCCGAGCTGATCAAGAACCCGAACTGGCGCTTCCCCGGCAGCAGCACCGAAGCCGACGTGCGCGCCGCGGCCGGCGACGACAACGTCTCGGCCGTCGACGCAAATCACTTCGCGGTCGCGCTGCTCGGCGACGCGATCTACACGAACCCGTTCGTGCTCGGCTACGCGTGGCAGCGCGGCTGGGTGCCGCTCACGCACGAGTCGCTCATTCGCGCGATCGAGCTGAACAACGTGCAGGTGGAAAAAAACCGTGCCGCGTTCGAATGGGGCCGGCGTGCCGCGCACGATCTGGCCGCGGTGCGCAAGCTCGCGCAAACTCAGGGGCGCGGCGAGTCGGCCGACAACGCAAACGGCAAGATCATCGCACTGCATACGCCGAAGGCGCTCGACACGCTGATCGACAAACGCGCCGACTATCTGACCGCCTGGCAGAACAGTGCGTACGCGCAGCGCTATCGCGCGCTGGTGTCGCAGGTGCGGGCCGCGGAAGAAGCGCTCGATTCCGCCGACGGCCAAATGCCGCTGACCGAAGCGGTCGCGAAGAACCTGCACAAGCTGATGGCGTACAAGGACGAATACGAAGTCGCACGTCTGTACAGCGACCCGGCGTTCATCGAAAAGCTGAACGCGACGTTCGAAGGCGACTGGAAGCTGCATCTGCATCTCGCGCCGCCGACGCTATCGAAAAAGGACGCGCACGGCCATCTGGTGAAGAAGAAGTACGGTCCGTGGATGTTCCGCGCGATGCACGTGCTCGCGAAGCTCAAGTTCCTGCGCGGCACCGCGCTCGACGTGTTCGGCAACACCGAGGAGCGTCGCACCGAGCGCGCGCTGATCGGCGAATACGAAGCATTGGTGCGTGAATTGATCGGTGGACTGACTGCGCAGAAACGCGATCTCGCGGTCGAGCTCGCGAATCTGCCCGACGGCATCCGCGGTTATGGGCACGTCAAGGAGAACAACCTGAAAGGCGTGCGCATCAAGTGGAACGAGCTGCTCACGCGTTGGCGTTCGTCCGATGCAGGCAAGACGACGCAGCACGCGGCCTGATCGACTCTGGCAGTTGAACTGAAAAGCGGCGGTCTTCACGGACCGCCGCTTTTTTTGGGGGGCGCAAAAAAACGCGCTACGGAACCGGAGTTCCGTAGCGCTTTTGCCGAGGCCGTCGCGTGCGCGTTACTTCGCGTTCACCGACTTGCGCGCGTTCGCCGAAGCGACCGCCGTCATGTTGATGATCCGGCGCACGGTCGCGGCCGGCGTCAGGATATGCACCGGCTTTTCCGCGCCGAGCAGGAACGGGCCGACCGTCACGCCCTCGCCGCCCACCACCTTCAGCAGGTTGTACGCGATGTTCGCCGCTTCGACGTTCGGCATGATCAGCAGGTTCGCTTCGCCGGCGAGCGTCGTGCCCGGGAACGCGGCCTTGCGGACCGCCTCCGACAGCGCGGCGTCGCCGTGCATTTCACCGTCGATTTCGAGCGACGGCGCGCGTTGCGTAATCAGCTTGCGCGCCGCGGCCATGCGCTGCGACGACGACGACGGCGCGCTGCCGAAGTTCGAGTTCGACAGCAGCGCGACCTTTGGCGTGATACCGAACTTCTCGATTTCGCGCGCGGCGAGCATCGTCATGTCGGCGAGCTGCTCGGCGGTCGGCACTTCGTTCACGTACGTGTCGCAGATGAACAGGTTGCGGCCTGGCAGCATCAGCAGGTTCATCGCGGCGAAGTTATCGACGTTGTCGGCCTTGCCGAGCACCTGCTCGATGAAGTTCAGGTGCGTGTGGTACTGGCCGATCATCCCGCAGATCATGCCGTCCGCATCCCCGAGATGCACGAGGATCGCGCCGATCAGCGTGTTGAACTTGCGCATCGCCGCCTTGGCGACGTCGGGCGTCACGCCCTCGCGCGCGCCGATTTCGTGATACGCCTGCCAGCTCTTGTGATAGCGCGGATCGTCTTCCGGATCGACGATCTCGACGTCTTCGCCGCACTTGAGCTTCGAGCCCATCTTCTTCAGACGCATCTCGATCACCGACGGACGGCCGACCAGGATCGGCTTCGCGATCTTTTCGAGCAGCACGAACTGCGCGGCGCGCAGCACGCGCTCGTCTTCGCCTTCCGCGAACACGATGCGCGCCGGCGCCGACTTCGCCGCCGCGAACACCGGCCGCATCACCATGCCCGAGCGATAGACGGTCGCGCCGAGCTGCTCGCGGTACGCGTCCATGTCCTGGATCGGACGGGTCGCGACACCCGAATCCATCGCAGCCTGGGCGACGGCCGGCGCGATCTTGATGATCAGGCGCGGATCGAACGGCTTCGGAATCAGGTATTCGGGACCGAATTCGAGCGAGTGGCCTTCGTAGGCCTTCGCGACTTCGTCGCCCTGGTCGGTTTCCTCTGCCAGCTCGGCGATCGCGCGCACGCATGCGAGCTTCATTTCCTCGGTGATCGTCGTCGCGCCCACGTCGAGCGCGCCACGGAAGATGAACGGGAAGCACAGCACGTTGTTGACCTGGTTCGGATAGTCCGAACGGCCGGTCGCGATGATGCAGTCCGGACGCACCTTGCGCGCTTCTTCCGGACGAATTTCCGGCTCCGGGTTCGCGAGCGCGAGAATCAGCGGCTGCGAGCCCATTTCGGCGACCATCTCCGGCTTTAGCACGCCGGCGCTGGAGCAGCCGAGGAACACGTCGGCGCCACGAATCGCATCGGCGAGCGAGCGCGCTTCGGTGTGCGCCGCATAGCGTTCCTTCGACGGATCGAGGTTGCCGCGCCCTTCGTAGATCACGCCCTTCGAGTCGGCGACGATAATGTTCTTCTTCGACAGACCGAGATTGACGAGCAGATCCAGACACGCAATCGCCGCCGCGCCCGCGCCCGAACAAACCAGCTTCACTTCGTCGAGCTTCTTGCCGACCACTTTGAGGCCGTTCAGGATCGCCGCCGACGCGATAATCGCGGTGCCGTGCTGATCGTCGTGGAAGACCGGAATCTTCATACGTTCGCGCAGCTTCTTCTCGATGTAGAAGCACTCGGGCGCCTTGATGTCCTCGAGATTGATGCCGCCCAGTGTGGGCTCGAGCATCGCGATCGCCTCGACGAGCTTGTCCGGATCGGATTCGGAGAGTTCGATGTCGAACACGTCGATGCCGGCGAACTTCTTGAACAGACACCCCTTGCCTTCCATCACCGGCTTCGCGGCGAGCGGGCCGATGTTGCCGAGGCCGAGCACCGCAGTACCGTTCGTGATCACCCCGACCAGGTTGCCGCGCGACGTGTACTTCTGCGCGTCGAGCGGTTCATCGTGAATCGCCATACAGGCTGCGGCCACGCCCGGCGAATACGCGAGCGACAAATCTAGCTGGTTCGACAGCGGCTTGGTGGGCGTCACCGAAATCTTGCCAGGTTTCGGATTCTGGTGATATGCGAGAGCGCTTTGCTTCAGTTGTTCGTCCATTTCTAGGCCTGCGAGACGTAAGTGATTGGGCCCGGCGCCCCACACCGTTGCGGCGTTTTCATCTGTCGAATGGATAGCCGACCGAGGCGGTTTTCGCACGCGCCCGGCAAGGCGCGATGGCTTACCTCGACGAAGACGGGACGATGTGGAGTGCTTCGCGGGTCGATCAGTGTACACCCCGGATGTGTCGATGCACTGAGTGGTTAACAGAACTCGCAATTGGCGAAACAGCCGCTATAAATGCAGAGTCGCTGCATCCGGCAGTGTTTTTGCGCCATGTGGCGGCGACACGCTCAATCGAGCTCGGCGCCGCGTCGTTCAGGGATCAGAAATAGTGTCGCGAAGATGTCGAGCAGATAAATCGACGCGAGCAGCGCGAGCGCCGCGCCGAACGAGTAGCGCGCCGCCAGCGCGCCCACCACCACCGGCCCAAAGCCGCCCACTGCGCGGCCGGCGTTGAACAGCACGTTTTGCGCGGTGGCGCGCGCATCGGTTGGATAGAGCTCCGAAATCAGCGCGCCATAGCCGCCGATCATGCCGTTCACGAACACCCCCATCGCCGCGCCGCCGATCAGCAACGCCATCGGCGTCGTCAGTTGCGCATAGACGAACACCATCACGACGGCGCCCGCCTGGTAGAACAGGAACGTCGGTTTACGGCCGAAGCGGTCGGCGGCGATGCCGAATAGCCAGATGCCGGCCGCCATGCCGAGAATCGTCGCGGCGGTCCACAGCCCCGATTTGGTCAGCGAATAGCCGAAGGTCTTCGACAGATAGCTCGGCAGCCAGATCATCAAGCCGTAATAGCCGAAGTTCTGCACCGAGCACAGGATCGTGACGCCGAGGCTCGCGCGCGTCGTGCGCGCATCGACGAACAGCAGTTTCAGCGGCAGCTTGCGCATGCCGCGCGCGACGCGCTGGTTGAAAAGCGCCGGCTCCTCGACGCGGCGCCGCACGAAGAACGATACGACCGCCGGCGCCAGCCCGAGCGCGAACATGCCGCGCCAACCGATCACCGGCAGCAGGAGCGGCGTCAGCAGCGCGGCCGCCAGCACGCCGAGCTGCCAGCCAAGCCCGACATACGACGACACCCGCGCCCGCTGCGACGCCGGCCATGCTTCGGCGACCAGCGTCATACCGATGCCGAATTCGCCGCCCAGCCCGATGCCGGCGATGGTCCGGTAGATCAGCAGGTCCGTGTAGCCCTGCGCGAGCGCGCACAGGCCGGTGAACACCGCGAAGATCAGGATCGTCCAAGTCAGCATGCGCACGCGGCCGAAATAATCGCTGAGCACGCCGAACAGCACGCCGCCCGCGACTGCGCCGATCAACGTCCATGTAACCAGCGCGCCAGCCTGCGACGAGCTTAGATGCAGATCGGCGGCGATCACAGGCAGCATGAAGCCGAGGATCAGCAGATCGAAGCCGTCCATCGCGTAGCCCAGCAACGACGCGAGCAGCGCGCGGCCCGCATGGCCCGGCTTGACGGCCGAACGGGTTTCGGTGGCGGAGGCAGAGGCGGGTGGGGCGGCGTTCATTGAAAGCATTCCGTTGGTCTGGGGGCGGCCGTGTGGGTTGCCGCCTGGGGAAAGTCGCGTGAGTGTAAAGGCGGCCTCAGCCGGTCACAAGACGATGCGCGCGCCGAACCGTCCGCTGGCCGCCCCTCCGCGTACGACGGCCTCCTCGGTGCGACCCATTTCAGGTAAAATAACGGCCCACGCGCGCAGCAAAAGCCGGTCTGTGCTCTTCCCCCGGCCGCGTATCCCGCCCAGCATGGCGCGGCATACCCCGCTTGCTGCGCCACCGGGCCCGGCGCCCGCTTCTCCCCCGCTCACTCCGAAGGATCCGCCCATGACAGGCTTCGATCGCCAGACGATCTCCGACACCACCGCCAAAATGCTGCTCGAAGTGCAAGCAGTGCATTTCAACGCGGAGAAACCGTATATTTTCACGTCCGGCTGGGCGAGCCCGGTGTATATCGACTGCCGCAAGCTGATCTCGTATCCGCGCGTGCGCCGCGGCCTGATGGAAATGGCTGAAGCGACGATCCTGCGCGACGTCGGCTATGAGCAGATCGACGCGGTCGCCGGCGGCGAAACCGCTGGTATCCCGTTCGCGGCATGGCTCTCCGACCGCCTGATGGTGCCGATGCAGTACGTGCGCAAGAAGCCGAAGGGTTTCGGCCGCAACGCGCAGATCGAAGGTCTGCTGACCGAAGGCCAGCGCGTGCTGCTCGTCGAAGACTTGACGACCGACAGCCGCAGCAAGATCAACTTCATCAACGCGCTGCGCACCGCCGGCGCGACGGTGAACCACTGCTTCGTGCTGTTCCACTACAACATCTTCAAGGAAAGCGTGTCGGTGCTGAAAGACATCGACGTCGATCTGCACGCGCTCGCCACGTGGTGGGACGTGCTGCGCGTCGCGAAGCAAAACAACTACTTCGACACGAAGACGATCGACGAAGTGGAGAAATTCCTGCACGCGCCGGCCGAATGGTCCGCGGCGCATGGCGGTGCGACGTCTGCGCCGCAATAAAGCCATCGTGGTAAAGCAGTGACAATAAAAACGTAGCCGCTTTATGCGAATTGAATAAAAAGCCGCCTGTTGCAAAACAGGCGGCTTTTTTTATCGCCGATTGTTTATTGCCGCTTGCCGTTCGCGGATTACGCGGCGGACAAAACGAGGCGCGATATCAGGACTCGTTCGCGATGCTCCTGATCGAGTTCGACGACAGATTCAGCAAACCATTGCTCTGTGCATACTGAAACAGTTGGGAGTCGCGATCGATTCCGAGCTTGCGCATGGCCGCATTTTTCTGCGTGCTGATGGTCTTGATGCTGCGATTCAAACGCTCCGAAATTTCCTTGATCGTCATACCCGATACGAACAGCCGCACGACTTCGAGTTCGCGCCGCGACAGCTTCGAGTCGTCGCGCTTGCCGGCCGAATTGACCCGCAACCCTTCGAGCACCGCCTTCACCGACGGACTCATATAAGTCATGCGACGGCCGACGTGCTGTACCGCAAGCGCAATATGGCTCAGATCGTCCGACTTGTTCACGACCGACGTCACGCCCAGCTCCTTGAGCCGTTTCAGCAAGGCGGCGTTCTCGAGCATGGTGAGCACGACGATCGGCAGGTTCCGGAAATTGCGGCGCAAATAGTCGATCAGTTGCAAGCCATCGCCGTACTGGCCGCCCGGCATGGCCAGGTCGGTGACGAGCACGTCGCATTCGGTGGATTGCAACAATTTGATGAGTTCAGTCGACTGGCTTGCGCGCCCAACGACTTGCATACCGGGAAATTTGTGAAGCGCATTTTCGGCACCAAACAGAATAACCGGATGATCGTCTGCCACCACGACCCTGAGTGAAACTTGCATCGTCCTCCTCTGGACGGATAAACCGGTCTCCACAACTCCTAACACTTCTTTCGACGCTCGCTATTTAAACGAGACAAATACAGCCAGGGTCGCACGATAATCCTCTTACTATAGCTGATTTCCTATCTGCTAATTCCGCGGGACGCGAACAGATTGCGTCGCAGAGCTAATCAGCGCTGGTGTTAGACTTTATTCGACCTTGGGGCACAATTCAGGACAACGACCATCGCGAGGACCCGCGCCTCGCGCCCTGACAGGAGAACCGGCATATGCGCGTGCGTTGCCTGGTTGTTTCGTTGGCTTCATCGTGGCGGCATCGATCGCTCGCCGTCGGCGCGATGCTTGCACTATTGGCGGCGCATGGTGCCGGTGCCCGGGCCGACGAGCCGTTCACGCTGACGAGCGCGAGCGTGCGCGCGGGCGGCGCCGTGCAGAATGCGCAGGTGTTCGACCAGAACGACTGCAAGGGCGGCAACCGTTCACCGCAGCTCTCATGGCGCGCCGCACCAGCCGGCACGCGCGGCTTCGCGATCACGATGTTCGACGAGGACGCGCCGGGACGCGGCTGGTGGCACTGGGCGGTCGCGGGCATCCCTGCCACGGTCGACAGCCTGCCCGAGAATGCCAGTTCGTCCGGTTTCCTGCGCAAGCTCGGCGCGGTCGAAGCGCGCAACGACTTCGATACCGACGGCTATGGCGGCCCGTGCCCGCCGCCCGGCAAACCGCATCGCTATATCATCACCGTGTACGCGCTGAACTCTGCCGATCTGCGTCTCGCGCAAGGGCGTCCCGCGTTGATGTTCGATCACGAGATCGGCACGGCCGCGATTGGCAGCGCGAAGCTGGTGGTCAATTACGCGCGCTAGTGGCGGTCAGCGCGGCCGTCATGGCGCGCCACCTCGCCGCCTCGCGTTTCGTCCCCGATCACCTGCGGGTCGCCTTGCTGGAGCAGTCTATGTCGAAGATCGTCATCGTTTATCACAGCGGCTACGGCCATACGAAGAAGGTTGCCGAAGCCGTCCTCGCGGGCGCACTCGAAGCCGGTGCGCATGCGAAGTTGATGCCGGTCGGCGACCTCGACGACGCCTCGTGGGACGAGCTCGCCGCCGCCGACGCGCTGATCTTCGGCGCGCCGACCTACATGGGCGGCCCGTCTGCCGACTTCAAGAAGTTCGCCGATGCGAGCTCGAAGCCGTGGTTCGCGCAGGCGTGGAAAGACAAGATCGCGGCCGGCTTCACGAACTCGGCGACGATGAACGGCGACAAGTTCTCGACGATCCAGTACTTCGTCACGCTGGCGATGCAGCACAGCATGATCTGGGCGGGCACCGGCATGATGCCGTCGAACACGAAGGCCGCGACGCGCAACGATCTGAACTTCGTCGGCGGCTTTACCGGCCTGCTCACGCAATCTGCGGCCGATGCGTCGCCCGACGAAGCGCCGCCGCCGGGCGATCTCGAAACCGCACGCCTGTTCGGCGCGCGCATCGCCGACGTCACTGCGCGCTGGAACGCGGCGCGCGGCTGATGGCTGCATGCGCTGAAGGGCGCCCAAACGGCGTCGCGCCGCATCGGTGGTGCATCTTCGGTCATCAGTCAGCATCTGCCGCACAGCGGGTCACGCCGATGTCACGTTGCGCGCGCATCGTCGTTTTTTCGCGCTGCACCGCACTGGCCCGGCGATGACGTCTTAAAATAACGTTCCGGCGCGGCGTCGCGCCCCGTTTCCAGCGAGTGAGATTGAGATGAGCACGAAAGTTTTTGTCGACGGACAGGAAGGCACCACCGGCCTGAAGATTTTTGAATACCTGTCGAAGCGCGCCGACGTCGAAATCCTGCGTATCGAAGAAGCGAAGCGCAAGGATCTGGACGAACGCCGTCGTCTCATCAACGCATCGGACGTCACGTTCCTGTGTCTGCCCGACGTCGCCTCGCGCGAATCCGCTTCGCTCGTCGAGAACGACCGCACGGTGCTGATCGACGCGAGCACCGCGTTCCGCACGTCGCCCGACTGGGCGTACGGCCTGCCTGAGCTGGCCCGTTCGCAGCGCGAGCGGCTGCGCACCGCCAAACGCATCGCCGTGCCGGGCTGCCACGCCTCGGCATTTGTGCTCGCAATGCGTCCGCTCGTCGCAGGCGGCGTAGTCGCGCCCGAGTTCGCCGCGCACGCGTACTCGATCACCGGCTATAGCGGCGGCGGCAAGAAGATGATTGCCGACTACGAAGCCGGCGGCAACGACAGGCTAAAGAGCCCGCGCCCGTACGCGCTCGGCCTCACGCACAAGCATCTGCCGGAAATGGCCGCGCATACGGGCCTGAAGTCGGCGCCGATCTTCACGCCGATTGTCGGCGACTTCTACAAGGGCCTCGCGGTCACCACGTACTTCTCGCCGGGCCAGCTCGCGAAGAAGACGACGCCGCAGGACCTGCAGGCTCTGTTCGCCGAGTACTACGCAGGCGAAGCATTCGTGCACGTCGCACCGTTCGACGCCGATGCGAACCTCGACAACGGCTTCTTCGATGTGCAGGCGAACAACGACACCAATCGTGTCGACCTGTTCGTGTTCGGCAATGAGGAGCGCTTCGTGACCGTCGCGCGTCTGGACAATCTCGGCAAGGGCGCGTCGGGTGCGGCGATCCAGTGCATGAATCTCGCGATCGGCGCGGCCGAAGACAGCGGTTTGACACGCTAAGCGAGTCGGCTCGCGGGCCTCACCGCGAGCTACGAAAACGAAAAAAGCCGGTCTTTACAGACCGGCTTTTTTCGTTTCAATACCGCGAACCCGATCACTTCCTACGTGGCCGTGTCGTATAAGTTCTGAGCTTGGTTTTCCCCGTTCGCGGCCGCGCTTTGCGCACATGCGGCGAATTCCGGGCAAAAAAAAGCCCGCCTAGGTTGGCGGGCTGAATCCATATCAGAGGAGACATGGAGGAGACAACACGTACTATAGCAAACCGCTTGGTGCGTTGCAACATGCAAATTAGGGTTGACCCTCGATGTTGCAAACATACAACAGCCACATTAATACGCTTGCGTTTCTCCTTGTCTGCCAGGAGGCGCGGTGCTTAGTGCCGCACCAGCGCCATCATCGCGCCGAAACCGACGAACACACCGCCCGTCAGCCGGTTGAACATCCTTGCGACGCTGCGGCTTTTCAGCTTCGCGCCGATGCGCGTGCCGAAACCGGCGTACACCAGATACCAGCTGACCTCGATCAACGCGAACGTCGCGAGCAGCACGCCGAACTGCGGCAACTTCGGCTCGGTGGCATCGATGAATTGCGGCAGCAGCGCAGCCGCGAACAGAATCGCCTTCGGATTGCTGCTCGCGACCAGAAAGCCGTTGCGAAACAGCGCGAAGCGCGAGCGCGCTGGCCTGAGCGCCAGGTCGTCGACGGTTTGCGCGGCGGCTTCGTCGGCTGGCGCACGCCATGCCTTGATGCCCAGATACACGAGGTAGGCCGCGCCGATCATGCGCAGTGCGTTGAACATGGTCGGCCATGCCGCCAGAAACACGCCGAGTCCCGCCGCCGATACCGCCAGCATCAGCACCAGCGCCGACAGACAGCCGGCCATTGTCGCGCTCGCGCGGCGCAGACCGTGCTGGGCGCCGTGCGTCATCACGAGCAGCATGTTGGGACCGGGAATCGCGGAAACGACGAAAACGGTGGCGACGAACAGCCACCAAGTATGCAGAGTCATCGAAATCGGATGTGAGGGGATCGGGCGGCCATTATGCCTTGCCGCCCAACGTGACTCCATGCGCTCACATTAAGGCGATCGCTCGCGTGCGGCGATCGAAGCCTTTCGTCAACGGCCGGCGCGCCGCGCGGCCACCTGGCCCAGTACCGCGAAATCCTTCTCGCCGTCGCCGTGCGCGATCGCTTCGATCAGGCTGTCGCGTACCACGCTCGCGACCGGCATCGGCGTCGTCACCGCATCGGCGGCGGCGAGCGCGAGGCGCACGTCCTTGAGTCCCAGACGCGCCTTGAACAGCGCCGGTTCGAAGCGTTGCTCGGCGATCAGCTTGCCGTAGCCCGAATACACCGGTCCCGGGAACAGGCCGCTCGTGATCACGTCGAGGAAGTCGTGCATCCCGACGCCGTGGCCCGTCACGAGCGCGGCCGCTTCGCCGAGCGACTCGATCGCCGCACCGAGCATGAAGTTCGCGGCCAGTTTCATCACATTCGCCTGCTGCGGCAGCGAGCCGATGCGCCAGGTCTTCTGGCCGAGCACGTCGAAAATCGGCTGGATCCGGTCGATCGATTCGGCCGGCCCGCCCGCGACGATCGTCAGCTTGCCCGCGGCCGCGACGTCGGGCCGACCGAGCACCGGCGCGGCCACATAGTGCACGCCGCGCGACGCGTGCGCGGTCGCCAGTTCCTCGGCGAGCGCGACGGAAATCGTCGCCATGTTCGCGTGGATCAGCCCGCGCGGTGCATGTTCGAGCAGCGACGCGGTGATGACTTCGCGCAGCGCGGCATCGTCGGCGAGCATCGAGAACACGGCGTCACCCGCAAACGCTTCAGCCGGCGTGGCGACCACTTGCGCGCCCAGCGCGGCCAGCGGCTGAGCCTTTTCCGGCGAGCGGTTCCACACGCGCACCTGGTGCCCGGCTTTCAGAATGTTTGCAACCATCGCGGCGCCCATCTCGCCGAGACCGATAAAACCGATGTCCATCTATCGCTCCGTCTGCTAAAGAACCCGAAGTAAAGCACACTCATGCGACACGCGCAGGACAACACGCAGCCCGGGCGGTGCGATACTGCAGGCATGGTCACCGCGACATTCCGCTTCTACGAGGAGCTGAACGACTTCATCGCACGGCCGCTGCGCCGGCGCGCGTTCACCTGCGTGTGCGCGCGCGACGCGACGACCAAGCACATGATCGAAGTGCTCGGTGTGCCGCATACCGAGGTCGAACTGATCCTCGTGAACGGCGAGTCGGTCGGTTTCGATTATCCGCTCGCCGACGGCGACCGCGTCGCGGTCTATCCGAAGTTCGAGGCGCTCGACATCCAGCCGCTGCTGCGTGTGCGCGAGCGTCCGTTGCGCGTGATGCGCTTCATCGCCGACGCGCATCTCGGCGGCCTCGCGCCACTGTTGCGGCTGGCGGGCTTCGATACGCTGTACGACAACCACTTTCCCGACGCCGATATCGAGGCGCTCGCCGCCGCGCAACAGCGCATCGTGCTGACGCGCGACCGCGAGCTGCTCAAGCGCCGCAACATCACCCACGGCTGCTATGTGCGCGCGCTGCGGCCGCGCGAGCAGTTGCGCGAAGTGTTCGAGCGGCTCGATCTCGCGCGCAGCGCGCAACCGTTCCGGCTATGCCTGGTATGCAACGCGCCGCTGCGGCGCATCGGGCGCGAGGAGGCCGGCCCGCGTGTGCCGCACGGCGTGCTGCAGCGGCACAGCCGCTTCGTGACCTGCGATGTATGCGGACGCGTGTTCTGGGAAGGCACGCATTGGCAGAGGATGCGCGCATTGATGGACAGCGTCTCCGCCAGCGCGCCGGAGCGGGTCGGCTGAGCCCGCGCGCTTGCGTACAATGCGGGTTGATCTATTTGGCAGAGGCCTTTCCGATGGCGATGAAAAAAACCGACCTTGAAAAGAACAAGGCGCTGAAACTGGGCAACGCGATGAAGCAGGCGGCCGCGAACCGCGGCGGCAAGAATGTCGCGACCGAGCCGAAAGCCGACCGGCGCGAGCAGCGCAAGCTCGATCAGGCGCAAGGCCTCGTCCCGTTTGCGTGCAAGCTCAATAGCGGGCTGGTGGAAGAGTTGAAAACGCGCGCCACCACGCATCCGGACGGCCTGAACGGGCTGCTCGATGAAGTGATCCGCCGCGGGCTCGCGGGCTGATCGTCCCGCGCGCGATATTCGCCGCAAAAGCAAAAAGGCCAGAGCGCGAGCTCTGGCCTTTTTGCTAGCAACGCATCTGCCTTCGCCGGCCACACCGACCGGCAAGCGGCCCGGTGCAGCGGCATGGCACGCCCGACGAACGGGCGTCGGCTTAGTTCTGCGTGCCCTTGTCGTTCGTGCCGGCGGCCGAAGCTGCAGCGGAAACGTGTGCCTTCTTGCCGTGGGTCTTCAGTTGCTTGATGTGATGCTTCTTCGGTGCGCTTGCTGCTTCCGTAGCGGCGGCATCCGATGCCTGTGCGAAAGCCTGAACGGAAACGAGTGCGATCGAAGCGGCTGCGAGCGAGACGATAACTTTTTTCATGTGTTGATCCCCAAACCAGACGACTTAGTCAATGTGAATGAATACAACAGCTGCACGGTAGAGCGGGCCGGACTTCGAGGCGCCTTGCGCTCCCCGCGGGAGAGTATTACCCAAGCGTAGGCGGTTTGTCATGCGTAAAACTCGATATGTATTTTCCGGGAGACAGCCTGCTTTCAGCGTGCTTTCATCGACCTGCAATTGCGCCAGGGACACTACCAACTCCCCGTGAAGCCGCCCGCCGCGCGCCTCACCGACCGCTTCGCCGCGCTCAAACCAGGTTCCGCAGCAGGCTCGCGGTCTCCTGCAGCGCCGGCAAAACACGGTGCAGCGCGGCGTTCGCGGACTCCTCGCCGATCGGCATGCTGACGCTGATCGCCGCGACCACCGTACCGTGCCGGTCGCGCAACGGCACCGCGACGCCGCGCACGCCGAGCTCGAGTTGCTGGTCGGTGACCACGTAGCCGTTGCGGCGGATTTCGCCGAGCACTTCCCTGAGCCGGTCGACCGTCGAATAGGTGTACGGCGTAAAAACCTTGATCGGATACGACGCGAGCCACGGGTCGATGCTGTCGGGCGGCTGAAACGCGAGCAGCACGAGCCCCGCCGACGATAACGGCGCCGGCGCGCGCGAGCCGGTCACGAAGCCGACCGCCATCGCCCGATTCACGCCGTTGCGCGCGACGTAGACGACATCGTGTTCGTCGAGGATCGCGACCAGCGCGGTTTCCTGCACGGTTGCGGTGATCCGCTGCAGGAACGGCTGCACCGTGCGCGGCAGCCGCGCCGAATCGAGGTAGGACTGGCCGAGCCGCAGCACGCGCGGCGCGAGCCAGAACAGCTTGCCGTCGGTGTCGACGTAGCCGAGCTCGCGCAGCGTCAGCAGATAGCGGCGTGCGGCCGTCCGCGAAAGGCCGGCGCGCGCGGCAACCATCGTCGGCGTCATGCGCGCGTGCTCTTCGTCGAATGCTTCGATGATCGCGAGCGCCTTCGCGGCGCCCGCGATCCAGTCCCTGTCGTCCATTTCGTTTGCTCGTGGAAAGAGCCGGGATCACGGTCCGGCTTACAAGTCGCCTGATCAGGGCGGTCCGCACGGCGGCGGCCGCGGCCGTTGCGCGATTATCGCGCGGCGCGCAGGCTTTGCCTGCCCTGCGCGCGAGGCCCGCGTATCATGTGAGCGATTCCTTATGGGCTGCGCACCGCGTGAAGCGCCCTTGCGGCTTTCCAGCCGGATCCACACGACAAATCAGAACCAACCTTGAATCCCGACAGCCGACAACACCTGCGCGCGAACGTGCTGATGCTGATCGCCGCGATGATCTGGGGCTCCGCGTTCGTCGCACAGCGACTGAGCCTCGATACGATCGGCCCATTCCTGTTCACCGGCCTGCGCTTTCTGCTCGGGGCGCTCGTCGTGCTGACGATGATCGTCTGCGTGCGCCGCCCGGCGCTCGCCGAACTGACGAAGCGCGCGCCCGGCGGTGCACGCGAACTGCTTGGCGCGGGCGGACTGCTCGGTGTCGTGCTGGCCGTGTCGATCTCGCTGCAGCAGATCGGCCTGCAGTACACGAAGATCGCGAACGCGGGCTTCATCAGTTCGCTGTATGTGGTGATCGTGCCGCTGCTCGGCGTGCTGTTTCGCCACCGGACCGGCCTCGGTACATGGCTTGGCGCGTTGCTCGCGGCCGTTGGCATGTACTTTCTGAGCGTCGACGAGCACTTCTCGATGCTGTATGGCGACTGGTATCAGCTCGCCGGGGCGCTGGTGATTTCCGCGCAGATGATGCTGGCCGGCCGCTTCGCGGCGCGCCACGACACGCTGATGCTCGCACTCGTGCAGTTCGTGACCTGTGGGCTCGTATGTCTGTCGATCGGCCTCGTCGTCGAGCCCGTTAGCGCCGCGGTAATTGTGCGAGCCGCGCCGACCATCGTTTACGGCGGTGCGTTATCGGTCGGCGTCGCGTATACGATCCAGGTGGTTGCGCAGCGCTATGCGGCGCCTTCGCATGCGGCGGTGATTTTCAGCATGGAAGGCGTATTCGCGGCGTTCGCGGGCTGGCTCGTGCTCGGCGAAACGCTGACGGCTCGCGCATTGTTCGGCTGTGCGTTGATGCTCGCGGGATTGATCGTGTGTCAGATGCTGCCGGGCTGGAAACGCGCCCGGCAGCGTGCTCCGCAGGGGTTGTGATTGACAGCGGTTAAAACCATTCGACGCCGACGCTCGGTGCGCGATCCGCACCGGCAGGCGTCCTTCCCATTCGCCTAACTATGCTGCGCGTGGATGAGCGAATTGGCTCGGCGTATCGGCGGTCGGCGGAAACACGCACCAGCAGCCATCGTCGTGCCGAAAGAAGAACAAACCTCGCGCGCCCTCTTCCGATGAAGTTTCCACCCGCACATAACGCCGCCCGCCGGTGCGCGTGCGGCTGAACTCGGTCACGTGAACCGGCTCGGCCGGCGATGGCGAAAGCCACTTGTCGACCAGAAACCGCAACGACTGTTCGCTCGCGGTTCTCATGATCTGCTCCGGAACAGCTTGTCGCGCTGCGCATCGCGCGTGGACTCGGGACTGTCGTCGTCGCGAGTGGTGTCGCCGTTCTCGGCAGCCTCGGCGGCTGCCAGCGCCATCACCCGATTGGTCGAGGCCGCCCGCAACGATCTGCAATGGGCCGCATGTCGAAGGTCCGACAGAAGACGGACTAGCTGTCGTGCTGATCTGCGTTTCATACATCCCCCGCACTGCACCAGAAACCTCACAAAACACTTTAACTCTATGCCGGATTGTTCGCTGGGCAAATGGTTTTGACGAAATAGCAACAGTTGCGCTTGCAATAAGAAGGCGCGCAATCTTCGTACCGCGTCATCAATGTGCGCGTTCGATGGGCGAAATTCTGTGCGTTGGCGAGCGCTTCGCATCACGCGAAGCGAAGGTGCCCAGCAACGGAAGGCGTGCTTCGGAGGCGATGGTTATCCACAGCGACCTCTGAATAACTTCGGGATAGCGCGACGAACAGCCTGTGCGCGAAATCTTGATAAAGGTGGGGGTCGGTTATCGGGTGTTCGAACTTATCCCAGTTATGTAGTTTTTCTACCGAGGTGTTCCGCAGGGTTATCGGCTTCGCATGATGTTGAAGCGGCGCGACATTTGCCACTTATCCACAGAATCGGTTAACCCTTGTTAACTACTACTACGTATGTATACGTATCAAGTAAACACCATAAGGTGAATCTGACCGCGCGCATGAATAAAAGGCTGATCGGGACTTGATCAGCCTTGATGCGAAAGTCGCTGCGCTGCCTTCACGGCACCAGAGGCGCCGTGCCGCTCGCGGGTTCGATCGCCGCGGCCTGGCCGATCGGGCCGGATGGATGGATCGGAGAAGAGGGCGACGGCGTCGTTAACGGAACCGGTGCGGGCGCGGTTAACTGCACGGGGGCGGGCGCTGGTTGGACCGCTTGAGCGGTAGTTGGCGACAACACGTGAACCGGCACGGCCGGCGTCGCCTGAACGGCAGCGGGAGCCGCCGCCGGTAGCGGCTCGGGGACCGGGTCAGGAATCGTCAGCTGGAGCGGCGTGGTTACCTGCATCGGCAGCGTGCGCGTTTCGATCGAGCTGCTCGTCACCGGCTGCGTACGCACGACGGTTTGCAAGTAATGATCGACGAGGCTGAAAAAACGGTCGTAGAACTTGCCCGACGGGATCGTTTCGCTCGAGATCTTCACCATCGCGTCGCTATTCGAGCGAATCGGCAGCGACAGCGAACCGAGCACGCTGAGCCCGACGCTCGCCGACGTATCGCTCTTCTTCAACGCGAAGCCGTTCTGCACCGCGTTCACATAAACGATGCTGGTATTGGCCGCCTCTTCGCCCGGTGTGCAGACGACGTGAAATTCGACAACCACGTGCGAATCGCCGGTCGGCTGAAAATTCTTCGTGCCATCCACGGTATCGGGGCGCGACATCGTCGTCAGATAGCCTTGGCTCAGCAGTGCGCGGCGCGCGGCTTCGCAGCTATCGCCGGTGCTCGAATTGAAATTGCGCGCGTACGGGCTTGCGCCGGTTTCGAACAGTTCCTGCGTAAATTTGGGTTGCGGCGTGCTGCTGCTGCATGCCGTCAGCGCGAGCAGCCCGAACAGGGCCGCGGCGGTGGTGCGGGAGAAGGGGGTCTGCATGATCAGGTGCAAGAAGCGCCTCGTGAGCGCGAATGGGAATGCATTGTAGAGCGGGTAGCGCCACGTGCGTAAAAAGCGTGCAAGCCGGAGCCCGAACCACATTACGTCATGTAACACAGCACATCAATTGGATGCACGAAGCCCGGCCTTCGCAGCGCATTCGGGCGAAAACGGGGAGTAGAAACCGCGCGAGCGCGCCTAGTTCGATGTCGTGCGCGTCGAGCCCGCTGTCGCGGCCGAAGTCGACCCAGAGCCCGCGGTGGCCCCGCTCGCGGCAGGCGCCACAGGTGCAGTGAGCGCCGCAGGTACGCTGAACGCGTCGGCCCACGGGTTCGCACCGGCGCAACGATCCGCCTCGCACGACGCGGCCCGACCAGCGGCTCCTGATGCGCCGTCCGCGGGCGTCGCAACCGCCGCGAAATCCTCGACGCGCAGATTCACCTTCTGCGCATAGGCCTTCGAACCGCCATAGCTCTTCAGCGCGGTATTCAGATCGCCGTTCGCCGAGCGCATGTAGCCGTACAGGATCGCCGAACCGGCTTCGATATTTGCGCCCGGTTCGGTCAGGTCCTTCACGTTGCGCAGCAGCCCGCGGTGAGCCTGCGGCACGACTTGCATCAGCCCCGTCGCGCCATTGGCGCCGCGGGCCTTTTCTTTGAAGCGGGATTCGATCGAGATGATGGCGAGCAGCAGCGCCGGAGGGAGGGAATATTTGTTGGCGGCGGATTGCACCGCGTCGGAGATCTTTTGAGCTTTTTCTTTGCCCACACCGAATTTCTGCGTCAGGTACGCCGATATTCGGTCGGTGTTTTCGTCGGCCGCCGCGGTTTGCGCGAGGCCGAGCGAAAGCACGATCAGGCAAAGTAATCGGCTCATGGTGGACGTCGGAGGAGCAAAGATCCGCGCATTATAGCCCCGCTGTACCGTGCGGCACCATTTTTGTCTTTTAAATCAAGGGTGACCATAACCCTTCGCGTTTTTCGATCCGCTTCTCCGGCCGCTTTGGCCTTCAGGTCGAAACCGTCCGTCAGCGTCTGGAGAAAGGCGGCGACGTCGTCGCTATCACGCTCGGAACAGACCGGACGCTCGCCTGCTTTGCGCGTGGGCGGTTCGTCGGTCGTGTCGACGTTCACGCGCAGTGCGACCGGCGGATCGTTGGACTTGTCGACTTTGCCGTGCGCATCCTTCGGATATCACGTGTCCGGGTTCGTATCGCGTTGCACGTAGAAACACAGCGACACCGACGCCCAGCAGCTTTTTGCCTCGCAACTCTTGTGCAGTTAGTTGCACTTTTCCGTCCCGGTAGTAATCGAACCTGCTGATCGCGCGGCGAGGGGGCCCGCTCGCTTCATCGTTCGCGCGGATTTGAGACAATGCACGTCGGCCGTGCGCATCGTTGCGCACCGCTTCGATGAACAACCGATGTTTTCAGCTATGAGCAAGACCGCGTTTATTCCCAGCGTCCCGGGCACATCGGAGGACGACTTCGAGATTTCGGCGAGCGCGAAGATGGCTGGCTACCGGCGCTTCTTCGGCGTGTTGAAGGTCGTGCGCACGACCGACGGCCGCGTGCTGTTTCCGTTCGACGGCGCGCCCGAACTGGGTCCGCATCCGAGCCGCGTCGAAGCGCTCGCGGCAGCGCAGGTGTATGGCGAGCACATCGTCGCGAGCGATCTGGCGCGGCCGGAGTTGTAGGCCGATACGCCCTCGAACCGGGCCCATTCCAACGAACCGGAGATCTCCGTCAGCGCGCTCGCACCCGGCGCGCAGCCCCGGCCCCCGAACGCGCCGCGAGCACACCACCGATCACGCCGCCGATATGGCTCTGCCACGACACATCGGGATAGATCGGCAGCACACCGAACAGCAGACTCAGGCCGTAGCTGCCGACCACGACCAGAGCCACGAGGATCGACACCAGATTGCGCGTGTAGTACCCGCGTGCGACCAGGTAACCCGCATAGCCGAACACCAGCCCACTCGCGCCGATATGCACCGAATACGGCGCGCCGAACAGCCACGCGCAAAGACCGGCGCCGAGCATCGCGCCGATGGTTGCGCGCCAGAAGCCGCCGATGTGCGGCCACATACACAGCCAGCCCAGCACGACGAGCCCGCTCGTGTTGGCCGCGATATGCCCGACGCTCGCATGCAGCCACGGCGCGAACAGGATCCCTTGCAAGCCGCCGAGCGTACGCGGCACGACACCGAGTTCGTCCAGATGCAGGAACGGCAACGCAACCGACAGAAAGAACGCGGCCCACATCGAACCGACGAACAGCGCGATCAGTACGACCCGGGACTTGAGCTTCTCGGTGAGCGTGTTGGGAGATGAGGTCTTCATGGTGACGTGGCCACGGGATGTCGACAGAGGGTAGTCGAGCTGGCGTCGTCACGTCGAGGCATCGTGGGACGACAGATGCCGATTGGAGCGGTGGATGTTTCGTCAGCCGCACCGTTTGGCGGTGCGGCTGATTTGGCGCGAACCGACGGCCTGGTTCGTCGCAGCCGTCGTTTGCTACGTCTTCTCCTGCTTCGTCGTCACTCCACCGTCACCGATTTCGCCAGGTTGCGCGGCTTATCCACATCCGTGCCACGCGCACATGCGGTGTGATACGCGAGCAACTGCAGCGGCACCACGTGCAGGATCGGCGACAGCAAGCCATAGTGCTCTGGCATCCGGATCACATGCAGCCCTTCGCCGTTGACGATCTTCGTGTCCGCATCGGCGAACACATACAGCTCGCCGCCGCGCGCGCGCACTTCCTGGATGTTCGACTTCAGCTTTTCGAGTAGCGCATCGTTCGGCGCAACCGTCACCACCGGCATCGCTTCGGTCACGAGCGCCAACGGCCCGTGCTTGAGCTCGCCAGCCGGATACGCCTCGGCGTGGATATACGAAATCTCCTTGAGCTTCAGCGCGCCTTCGAGCGCGATCGGATAGTGCATGCCGCGTCCGAGGAACAGTGCGTGTTCCTTGCGCGAAAACTCCTCCGCCCACGCGATGATCTGCGGCTCCAGCGCGAGCACGCTGTTGAGTGCGGCCGGCAGGTGGCGCAACTGCTTCAGATAGCTCGCTTCCTGCTCGTCGTTCAAACGTCCGCGCAGCTTCGCGAGCGTTGCCGCCAGCGTGAACAGCGCGACCAGCTGCGTCGTGAATGCCTTGGTCGACGCTACGCCGATCTCGCGGCCCGCATGCGTGAGGAACGACAACTCGGTCTGACGCACCATCGCGCTCGTGCCGACGTTGCAGATCGCAAGCGTGTGGTTGTGGCCGAGTTCCTGCGCGTGCTTGAGCGCCGCGAGCGTGTCGGCGGTTTCGCCCGACTGCGAGATCACCACCACCAGCGACTTCGGATTCGGCACCGACTCGCGATAGCGATACTCGCTCGCGATCTCGACCTGAGTCGGAATCTTCGCGACCGATTCGAGCCAGTACTTGGCGGTGAGTCCCGAGTAGTAGCTGGTGCCGCACGCGAGAATCAGCAGGCTGTCGATGTCCGCGAACACCTGGCGGGCGCCTTCGCCGAAGATCGACGCATCGAACGCGTCGGCTTGCGGAATCGTGTCGGTGATCGCGCGCGGCTGCTCGAAGATCTCCTTCTGCATGAAGTGGCGATACGGGCCGAGTTCGACCGCGCCGCCATAGGCCGCGACCTGACGCACCTCGCGTTGCGCGATCTCGCCCTGGCGATCGGCGATGCGCACGCCATCGAGCGACAGTTCGCAGACGTCGCCTTCCTCGAGGAAGATGAAGCGCTCGGTGCTGCCCGCGAGCGCGAGCGCGTCAGAGGCGAGGAAATTTTCGCCGTCGCCGAGTCCGACCACGAGCGGCGAGCCCTGGCGGGCGCCGACGACCGTATGCGGCTGATCCCGGTGCAGCACCGCGATCGCATACGCGCCATGCAGTTGCGCGATCGCCTCGCGCACCGCGGCGAACAGGTCGCCGCGATACAGGCTATGGATCAGGTGAGCAATAACCTCGGTGTCGGTCTGCGAAACGAACTCGTAACCCTTGCCACGCAGCATTTCGCGCAGGGTCTCGTAGTTTTCGATGATGCCGTTGTGTACCAACGCCAGCGCATCGCGCGAGAAGATCGGGTGCGCGTTGTCGGTAACCGGTGCGCCATGCGTGGCCCAGCGGGTATGCGCGATGCCCGTCACGCCTTCGAGGTGACCTTCGCGCACCTGAGCGTCGAGGTCGGCGACGCGCGCGACGCTGCGCGCGCGGCTCGGCCCGCGAGCGCCGAGCACGGCGACGCCGCACGAATCGTAGCCGCGATATTCGAGACGTCGCAGTCCTTCGATCAGGACGGGAACGATGTTACGTTGCGCAACCGCGCCGACAATGCCGCACATGGTGTATTCCTTTTCAGTGCCGAATTCAGTGAGCGCGCGTCGTGGGCGCGCCGTATCGATCAGCTTTTCTTTTTGACAGGGCGCACGTAGCCCGTCTTGCTCGTCTGGGTTTTATCGTTCAACACCAGCGCATTCGCGGCGACGTCTTTCCACACCGTGGTGCCGGCCGCGATCGTCGCGCCGCGCTGCACGCGCACCGGTGCGACCAGTTGCGTGTCCGAGCCGACGAACACGTCGTCCTCGATCACGGTGCGGAATTTGTTCGCGCCGTCGTAGTTGCAGGTGATCGTGCCCGCGCCGATATTCACGCGCGCGCCGACATCCGCGTCGCCGATGTAGGTGAGGTGGTTGGCTTTCGAGCCATGACCGAGCACCGCGTTCTTGATCTCGACGAAGTTCCCTACATGAGACTCGTCTTGCAGCGCCGCGCCTGTGCGCAAGCGCGCATACGGGCCGACAACGGCCTTCGCGCCGACTTCGGCGCCTTCGATGTGCGAGAACGCATCGACGCGCGTTCCCGCGCCGATACGCGCGTTGCGGATCACGCAGTTCGGCCCGATGCTGACGTTGTCAGCGAGCGACACGCTGCCTTCGAACACGCAGTTGACGTCGATCGATACGTCGCGGCCGCATTCGAGCGTGCCGCGTACGTCGACGCGCGCCGGATCGGCGAGCGTCACGCCCGCGACGAGCAGCGCGTCGGCGACATTGCGCTGATAAATCCGCTCGAGTTCGGCGAGCTGCTGCTTGCTGTTGACGCCGAGCGTTTCCCACTCGTCGTCGGGCTGCGTGGTGACGACTTCGAGGCCGGCTTCGATCGCCATCTCGACCGCGTCGGTCAGATAGAACTCGCCTTGCGCGTTGTCGTTCTTGAGCGCCGCGAGCCAGCCGGCGAGGCGCGCGGTTGGCGCGACGATGATGCCGGTGTTGATTTCAGCGATCTTCAGCTGTTCGGGACTTGCGTCCTTCTGTTCGACGATGCGCTGCACGTTGCCATGCTGATCGCGCACGATGCGGCCATAGCCGGTCGGATCGTCCAGCGTGACGGTGAGCACGCCGTAGCCGTCCTGGCCGGCGCGCTCCGTCAGTGCGCGCAGCGTTTGCGCGCGCGTGAGCGGCACGTCGCCATAGAGCACCAGCGTGGGCAACGAAGGATCGAGCAGCGGCAGCGCTTGCTGCACCGCATGGCCAGTGCCGAGCTGTTGCTCCTGCACCGCGAACTGGATATCGGGCGCCGCGACGGCTTCGCGCACGGCTTCGGCGCCGTGGCCGATCACGACGATCAGGCGCGCGGGCTTCAGCGCGCGGGCGGTGTCGATGACATGAGCGAGGAGCGGCCGGCCGGCCAGAGGATGGAGCACCTTGGGAAGCGCGGACCGCATGCGCTTGCCGGTACCTGCCGCCAAAATGACGATGTTCATGGCGTCGGCAAATAGACGAGTTTGGAGCGGACGATTCTATCATGCTGCAACTGCAAAAAAGGCCGCAGGAGCGGCCTCGGCAGGACGTGCAGGCCAGCGGAAAACCGCCGGAATACCGCCAAAACAAGCAATTTTCGCTCTCTACAGGTCGTCGAACTGGACCAGCGGAATAGTCTTGGCGCCGGTGAGCGGCGCACCTTCGTCGCCGCTCGAGCAGGGTTCTTCGTCGAACGCGATGTCGCCTTGCGGGTCGGCCTCGCCGGTCGCACGCAGCCCCGCGAACGGAAACAGCTGGTGGTCCATCAGATGCGACGGCACCACGTTCGACAGCGCGTTGAACATGTTCTCGATGCGGCCGGGGAAACGCTTCTCCCAGTCGCGCACCAGCGCCTTCATTTCCGCGCGCTTCAGGTTTGGTTGGCTACCGCACAGATTGCACGGAATGATCGGAAATTCGCGCAGCTCCGCGTACTTCTCCAGATCGGTTTCCTTCACGTAGGCAAGCGGCCGGATCACGATGTTCTTGCCGTCGTCCGATTGCAGCTTGGGCGGCATGCCCTTCAGCTTGCCGCCGTAGAACAGGTTCAATAGCAGCGTCTGCAGGATGTCGTCGCGATGATGGCCGAGCGCGATCTTGGTCGCGCCGAGCTCGCCGGCGACGCGATACAGGATGCCGCGCCGCAGTCGCGAGCACAGCGAGCAGGTGGTCTTGCCCTCGGGCACGAGCCGCTTGACGATGCTGTAGGTGTCCTGGTTCTCGATGTGGAACGGGATGTCGAGCTGGGTCAGATACTCGGGCAGCACGTGCTCAGGGAAGCCCGGCTGCTTCTGGTCGAGGTTGACCGCGACGATGTCGAAATTGATCGGCGCGCGCTCGCGCAGCCGCATCAGGATATCGAGCATCGCGTAGCTATCTTTGCCGCCCGACAGGCACACCATCACCTTGTCGCCGTCCTCGATCATGTTGTAGTCGCCGATCGCCTGGCCGACCTGGCGCGCGAGGCGCTTGAACAGCTTGTTGTTCTCGTACGCCTCCTTCTGCTCGCGGCGCGTGAGCGGCGATTTCGGCGCACGCGCAGCGTTCGAGGCCGTGGCGGCCTCGGCGGCCTGGTTGCCTGCGTTCAGCATTTCCGGTGCATTCATCTCTCAGTCCTCCTTGATGCGGAAGACTTCGACGCCGACCGCGTCGCAGTCCGGATAAACATCCGGCTTCTCGGTCGACACGCGCGCGCCGCGCACCTGCGGATGTTCGAGCATCACGCGCACGAGGTCGTCGCACAGCGTTTCCTGCAGATGGATATGGCCTTGCGACACGCGCTTGGCGATCGTCGAGCGCATGAAGTCGTAGTCGACGACTTCGGTGAGCTTGTCGTGTACCGGCGTGGACATCGCGAGCGGCACGAACAGTTCGACGTTGATCACGACGCGCTGCTCGCCGCGCTTTTCGAAGTCGTGCACGCCGATATTGATGTGCACTTCGTAATTGCGCAGAAACAGCCGGCGGCAATCGGCGAGCCGGGGGTGCGAAAGAGCGGCAAACATGTTCGTTCCAGTCAAAAAAGCGTGCGGGGCACGCAAAGGGGCGCTGCGCCACACGCGACGGCCGCTTCGAAGGCTGGCCGCGCGCGCATGTCAGGCGCCCGTCAAAAACATTACGTCGCGCGGCAGCGGCACGAGATGCTGCCCGCCGTCGACCACCAGCGTCGTTCCGGTGACGCCGGCTGCATCCGCGAGATACAGCGCGGCGGCGACGATATCCTCGGGCCGCGACGCACGGCCCAGAGGCGTCATACGGTGAGCGGCCTCGAACCCGTGCTGGGTCTGGTCGCCCGATTGCATCGTCAGGCCGGGCGCGAGCCCGACCACCCGGACCTTCGGCGCGAGCGCCTGGGCGAGCGCGACCGTCGCGGTCTGCAGCGCCGCCTTCGACAGCGTGTACGACAGATAGTCCGGGTTCATGTTGTACAGCTTCTGATCCAGCACATTGATGACCACGCTGCGCTGGCTTTCGTCGCGCAGCGCAGCATCGGGCGTCGCGTCGTAAAGCATGCGCGCAAGCACCAGCGGCGCGCCGAGGTTCATCGCGGTCAGCTTCAGCAGCAGCTCGTAGCCGACGTCGCGCGCCGTGTCTTCCTCGAAGCGCGACGCGTTGTTGACGATGCACGACGGCCGCCCTAGCGCCGCGGCACAGTCCGGCAGCAGCCGCGCGACCTGCGCTTCGTCGCCGAGCTCGGCGTGCAGCGCGACCGCGCGGCGGCCCAGCGCGACGATCTGCGCGACCACTTCGTCGGCGTCCTCACGCGAGGCCCCATAGTGCACGGCCACGTCCCAGCCGCGCGCGGCGAAGCCGAGTGCGAGCGCGCGCCCGATGCGGCGCGCGGCGCCGGTAATCAGCACGACGCGGGGCGGTTCAATCGGCGCTTCGGCAGCGCGGGCAGCGATGTCCGGAGAAACGGTCATTTACAATGCGGGGATGAATCCGAAAGCTCACCAACCCGATAGTTTACCTGCTCCCGGCCCGAGCGCGCTCGCGCAGTCCGACGCGCTCGTCGCCGAGATCCGCGCGCAGCTCGAAGCGGCCGGCGGCTGGCTGCCGTTCGACCGCTACATGGAGCGCGCTTTGTACGCGCCGGGGCTCGGCTACTACAGCGGCGGTGCACGCAAATTCGGCCTGCGCGCCGACGACGGCAGCGACTTCGTCACCGCGCCGGAACTGTCGCCGCTGTTCGCCGCGACGCTCGCGCGCCCGGTCGCCGAAGCGTTGGAGGCGAGCGGCACGCGCGACGTGATGGAGTTCGGCGCCGGCACCGGCAAGCTCGCCGCGGGGCTGCTCAATGCGCTCGACACGCTCGGCGCCGAATTCGACAGCTATTCGATCGTCGATCTGTCGGGTGAGCTGCGCGAGCGGCAGCGCGAAACGATCGCGGCGGCCGCGCCCGAACTGCTCGCCAAAGTGCGCTGGCTCGACGCATTGCCGGAGCGCTTCGAAGGCGTGGTGATCGGCAACGAGGTGCTCGATGCGATGCCGGTGCGCCTCTTCGCGCAAAACGGCGGTGTCTGGCACGAGCGCGGCGTGGTGTGGCGCGACGGCGCATTCGCGTTCGACGACCGCCCCGTCGCGGCCGCCGCGGACCGCGCGCTGCTGACCGAAATCGATACTGATCGCGAGAACGCCGCCGACGGCTACGTGACCGAAACGCACGAAGCCGCCCGCGCCTTCACGCGCACGATCTGCACGATGCTCGCGCGCGGCGCGATCTTGCTGATCGATTACGGCTTTCCGCGCCATGAGTACTACCACGACCAGCGCGCGCAGGGCACGCTGATGTGCCACTACCGGCATCGCGCGCACGGCGACCCGTTCCTGTACCCCGGTCTGCAGGACATCACCGCGCACGTCGAATTCACCGGCATCGCCGAGGCGGGCGTCGAGACCGGCGCGGACCTGCTCGGCTTCACGTCGCAAGCGCGCTTCCTGCTGAACGCGGGTGTCACTGAGGTGCTCGGCGAAATCGATCCCGCCGACGCCAGGCGTTTTCTGCCCGCGGCCAACGCGGTACAGAAGCTGCTGTCCGAGGCGGAGATGGGCGAACTCTTCAAGGTGATCGCGTTTTCGCGCGGACTCGACGATACGCTGCGGGCCTTTTCGAGCGGCGACCGCTCGCATACGCTGTGATTGTGAAGCCGCTCCGCTTCGAGGATTCGCGATGATTCGCTGGCTGTTGACTACCTTCGTTGCCGTCGCGGTGCTGTCGTCGTGCTGGCCCTGGCTGAGGAAGCTCGGCATCGGCCGGATGCCCGGCGACGTGACCTTGCGGCTGTTCGGCCGCGAGTATCCGTTTCCGTTCATGTCGACGCTGGTGCTGTCGATGCTGTTATCGCTATTGGCGCGGGTGTTGTAGACACCGCGCGCCGCTTCACGTTACCTCCGCTTCAGGCAAGCGCCGCTTGCACCGCGCGCACCCGCTCCTCATGCACGGCGTCCTTGATGCCCGCCGGCGCATCGGCGAGCCGCTTGGCGACCGCTCCCGCATCCACGCCTCGCGCGGCCACCAGCGCCACCCTCAGCCGCTCGGCCTGCGGGTACTCGCTCATCTCGAGGCCGAGCCGCCCGCGCGCATCGGACTCGCAGGCCTGTAGCGCCTCGGCGAAGCGCGCCGGCTTCCTGATCGCGTCGCTGCGCTCGAGCAGGCGCACCAGCGCTGCCGCCCCCATCTCCATCACGCGATGAATATTGCCGTGCTCGCGCGCGACCAGCACCGCGAGATCGCGGCACTCGTTCGGCACGCGCAGCCGCTCGCACAACGGCTTGAGCAGATCGACGCTGCGGCCCTCGTGGCCGATGTGCCGCGGCAGTTGCTCCTCGGGCGTGGTCGCCTTGCCGAGGTCGTGTGTCAGCGCTGCGAAGCGCACCGGCAGCGTGTAGCCCTGCTGCGCGGCATGGTCCAGCACCATCATCACGTGAACACCGGTATCGACCTCGGGGTGATAGTCGGCGCGCTGCGGCACGCCGAACAGCGCGTCGATCTCAGGTAGAACTCGCGCGAGCGCGCCGCACTCGCGCAGCACGTCGAACATCCGCGACGGCTTCTTCTCCATCAATCCGCGCGACACTTCCTGCCACACGCGCTCGGCCACCAGCGCATCGGCTTCCCCGTCGGCGACCATTTCGCGCATCAGCGCCAGCGTTTCCGGCGCGACCGTGAATTCGACGAAGCGCGCCGCGAAACGCGCGATGCGCAGAATCCGCACCGGATCTTCGAGGAACGCATCGCTGACATGGCGAAAGAGCCGCGCCTGCAAGTCAGCCTGGCCGTTGAACGGATCGATGACGGGGCCGGTCAGCTCACCGTCCGGGCGCACCTCGCGCGCCATCGCGTTGATCGTCAGATCGCGGCGCGCGAGATCTTCTTCGAGCGTCACGTCGGGCGCATAGAAAAACTGGAAGCCGTGATAACCGGCCGCCGTCTTGCGTTCGGTGCGCGCGAGCGCGTACTCCTCGTGCGTCTGCGGATGCAGGAAAACCGGAAAGTCCTTGCCCACCGGCCGATAGCCCTGCGCGACCATCTGCTCGGGCGTCGCGCCCACAACCACATAGTCGCGGTCCTGCACCGGTACGCCGAGCAGTTCGTCGCGGACCGCGCCACCTACTGCATAGATATTCATGGGCATTCGTCTTGATAGGCGATCGCGTGCGTTTCACGGCGCGAGGCATCGATCCATGCATTGACCGCGGGCAGTCCGGTAAGCCGCTCGACATAGGCGGCCGAGGTCTGCGACAACGCCGGCTTCCACGTGTTGAAGCGCATCGCGACCGGCGCATACATCGCGTCGGCAATGCTGAATTCGCCGAACAGGAACCGACCGCCGTAGGTGTCGAGGCAGTCGCGCCAGATCGTCTCGATCCGCGCGATGTCGGCGAGCGCGCCGGGCGTCGCGTTCTTGCCCGGGAACGACGCACGGATGTTCATCCACATCTTCGAGCGCAAATCGCCGAAGCCCGAATGCATCTCGGCGCTGACGCTGCGCGCATGCGCGCGCGCCGCCGCGTCGCGCGGCCACAGCGCGTGTTGCGGGAAGCGCTCGGCGAGCGTTTCGGCGATCGCGAGCGAATCCCACACGGCCTGACCCGCGTCGTCGATCAGGCACGGCACTTTGCCCGGTCCACGCGGTGCCTGAGCGAGGATCTTCGCATTCGTGTCCGCTTCGTTTAGCAGGATCAGTTCCTCGTCGAACGGAATGCCGAAGTGCGTGAGCAGCAGCCACGGACGCATCGACCACGACGAATAGTTCTTGTCACCAATCAGCAGTTTCATGCTTGTTATCAGGGAGTGTTGGATGGGATTGTGCGAGGGTTCAGCGCCCCGCGCTGGCTCGGAACGTGTCGAGTCGCGACCCCGAGGACGCGCCGGTCAGATACGTCGGCACGATCGCTTCGATGCTGACCGGTTCGAGTCCGAGCTCCGGCGCGAGTGGCCCGCTCAGAATATTGGCGACCTTCATCGAATCGAGATTGTCGCGCGAAATCACCGGTTCGCCCGGCGCCAGTTCGAAGCTCAGCGCCTGCAGCCGCGCGAGCGGCTCGGGCAGACGGATGATGCGCGCATGCTTGCCGATCACGTCGCCGCAATACGACACCAGGTCTTCGAGCGTATAGACGGTGGGGCCGCCGAGCTCGTAGGTGCGGCGGCCCGCGCCATCCATATCGAGCACGTTGACGATCGCCTTCGCGACGTCGCCGACATAGACCGGCTGGAATTGCGCGTCCGGCATCGCGAGCGGGATGGCCGGAAACACGCGCTGCAAAAACGCGAACTTGTTCAGGAACGCGTCCTCGGGTCCGAACACGACGGACGGACGGAAGATCGTCCATGCGACGTTCGCCGCATGCACGGCTTTCTCGCCGTCGCCCTTCGAGCGCGCATACATGCTCGGGCCGCTCGGATTGGCGCCGAGCGCGCTCAGATGAATCAGCCGATGCACGCCCTTGCCTTCGCAGGCGGCGACGATGCGCGTCGGCAACTCGACGTGCGCATGCGCGAACTCCGGTCCATAAGGCTTGCCGCGTTTGCCGTTCAGGATACCGACGAGGTTGATCACGCAATCCGCTCCTTCGACGAAGCGCGCGAGCTGCACCGGATCGAACACGTCGGTTTCGAGCACGTCGATCGGCAGTGTGGTCAGATGGCGCGCGTTGTAGCGTCGCCGTGTGGCGACGCGCACATCCTTGCCCATTTCGACGAGCGAGTTGACGAGGTAGCTGCCGATGAATCCGGAGCCGCCGATGACCGCGATAGCTTGATGTCGCATTTTTCGACTCCCTGATGGAAGCCGCGGCAACGGCTGGCGAAGCGCGCCGCAACCTCGAAACGAGATTGCGGCGGCAAGGCGCTTACGGTGCGATGTAACCCAGGCGCGCCTTCAGCGATTGCGGACGGCCTTCGAACAATGCCGCGTAGTAGACCGTGTTGGACAGCACATTCTTGACGTAGTCGCGAGTCTCCTGGAACGGAATCGTCTCGGCGAACACCGCCCCTTCGACCGGGCGCTGCAGCGACTGCCGCCAGTTGCGCGGACGGCCCGGACCTGCGTTGTAGCCAGCGGTGGCCAGCACGGCGGACCCGTCGAACTGATTGTAGATCATCGCCAGGTAGTTCGTGCCGAGCAGGATGTTGGTGTTGATGTCGTTCATCTGCTCGCGCGAGAGCGGGCCCAGACCGATTTTCTTCGCGACCAGCTGCGCGGTGGCCGGCATCAGCTGCATCAGTCCGCCCGCGCCGACATCCGAGCGCGCATTGATGATGAAGCGCGACTCCTGACGAATCAGCCCGTACGCCCACTCGACGTCGAGCCCGCTCGACTGCGCGTCCTGCTCGACGATGTTGCGGAACGGCGATAGATAGCGCAGTGAAAAATCGTGCTCGCTCTTCGTGCGGTCCGCAGTGTTGACGGTGCGGTCGTACAGCTCGATACGGCGCGCGTACTCGGCGGCCGCCAGCAGTTGCCGGTCGGTCATGCCGCGCAGCGGCCAGTTCCACTCGCGATTGCCTTCGAGCCGCAGATTCAGCGCATAGAAGCGCTGCGCCAGATCGAAGCCCGGCGTGGTGCCGGCCTGCTGCACTTCGGCGTCGGTGACCGTGGTTTTCGGCGGCACGGTGATCTTCTGGCCGAGTTCTTCGAGCGCAAGCTGGCCGTAGAAATTGAAGTTCGACGCGATCGACTGGAATTCCTGGTTGGCCGTCGCGGTGTCGCCGGCCTGCTTCAGCGCGCGCGCATGCCAATACACCCACGACGGCTGCTTGCGCAGCGACTCGGGCATCTGTTCGATCGACCAGCGCACCATGTTCCAGTCGCCGGCGAGCAGTGCGCTGCGCGTGCGCCATTCATACGCGGGATTCGACAGCGGTGCGTTCGCCGACAGCCGGAACCAGTCGACCGCGGCAGGCATCTGCTTGAGCGCGCCCTGATAGCCGATCGTGCCCCAGCCGATTGCGCGCTCCGGCGAATTCAGCGACGGCGCGACCGATGCGAACGTGGCCGCGGCCATGGCCGGATCGTTGCGCGCCATGCGCGTGATCGCGAGCAGCGCCAGCTGATGCGATTGTGCGTCCGGTCCGACGCCGCGCGCGAGCAGCAGCGGCGGCGTATTGGCGGCCTGGCTGAACAGCACCGGGTCGGGCGGCGGGTCGCCGAGCGCGTCGACGAGCTTACTGCCGGTGTTCGTGTAGTTCTGCTCGTACGCGAGACGGATCTGCGCCCAGACGTCGTCGCTGCTGAACTGGTGGTTCACGCCGAGCACCGTGATCAGATCGACGCAACCGTCGCCGTACCACTTCGGATCGACGAGCAGCGCGCGTGCCGCGTCCGCGACGTTCTCGCCGCGCGACGCGCGCGATTCGAGCGCGTAGCACTTGACCTGAGTGTCGTCGTCGAGCACGAACTTCGCGTACTGCTGGTCGAAGTTGCGCCAGTCGTGGCGCGTGCCGAGCACGGTCAGATAGTCGTTGCGCATGCGATCCGCGATCGCCTGGCCGTCGTACTTCTGCAGGAACGCGAGCACCGGCGCATCCGGCGCGTCGATGCGCGCATGGCCGGTCGAATCGAACAGCTGCGGCTTGATCTGGAAGTACTCCAGATACGAGGGCGCCGGATAATCCGGGATCATGCTCGCGAGCTGGGCTGCGCGCGCTGCGTCGTTAGTGCGCGCGGCTTCGCGAAGCTGGACGAAAATCTGGTCGTCGTTCGTGAGTTGGGAGATCGGGAGGGGCTTGACGGCCGAGGCAGTACTGCAGGCCACGAGTGCCGCTGCGGCCAGCGCGATACCGGCCGCGCGATATACTCGAAAAAGGCGTTTTGACATCGTTGTTTCTGGAGCGCGAATTGGACCCAAGCATAGCATGCAACCCTGTCCCCGCAACCAAAAAGGCGCTGCGCCGGATGTTGCTGGAAAGCCGTCTGCAAGCGGCTTCCGAGCCGTCGAAGAATGCCGCGCTCGGGCGTCGAATGCTCGACGCGCTGAAGCACTATGCGGTACGCAGCGCCGGATTCTACTGGCCGCTCGCCGGCGAGTTCGACGCGCGCGGCGCGATTGGGATCTGGCTCGCCGCGGATTCGCATCACGAAGCCAGTCTGCCAATCATTAAAGAACGTGGCATGGCACTCGAATTCCATGCGTGGACGCCCGCGACGCCGATGAAAATCGGTCATCACAGGATTGCCGAGCCCACTTCGGGGCGCGTCGTGCTGCCCGAGCTGCTGTTCGTGCCCTGCGTGGGTTTCGACTCGGACGGCTATCGCCTCGGCTATGGCGGCGGCTATTACGACCGCACGCTGGCCGCCTGGCCGACCGCGCACAAGCCGATCACGGTCGGCATCGCGTACGAAGCGTGCCGCACCGACACGCTGGAACGCGAGGCGCACGACATTCCGCTCGATCTGATCGTGACCGAAGCGGGGTTTCATCCGGCGCTGCCGGACTGAACTCGCGATGCGCGCCGTGTGACGCTCGGCGTTTTCGCGCTATTTCGTCGTTACAGCGAAGCGGCCGCGCGCGCCGCCGTGTCGTACAGCCCCGACGCATTGCGCATCAACTGCGCGGCCTCGCCGATCTGCTGGTTGGTCAGGCCGCTTTCCTTGAGCGTCGAGATCAGGCAGTTCTCGCGCACCTCGCGATACTTCAGGCATAGCTCGCGGCCCGCGTCGGTTGCGGAAAAAAACACTTCCTTGCCGGTCTTTTCGCTTTTTACGTACCCTCTAGCTACGAGCTTTTTCAACGCGTAAGTCGCGACGTGCGTGTCTTCGATGTTCAGCACGAAGCAGATGTCCGCGAGCTTCTTGCGGCGCTCGCGATGGCTCACGTGGTGCAGCAGCGACACCTCGATCGCGGTCATGTCCTTGTCGCCGGCCGCCGACATGCAGCGCACCATCCAGCGGTTGAACGCATTGCCCGCCATGATCAGCGCGTATTCGAGTTCGGACAGCTCCGCGCTGCTCTCGGAGACGAGGTGTTCCGACGAAACGATCTTGGTGGGATGACGCGTCATACGAGGTTCCCGTGACGAATTGGGATGGAAAAGTGTCGCAAGTGTACGACGATGCCCCGTCGCCGACGAGCCTGGCAAAACGCTTATTGATAAATCGTCAATATTTTATTGATAATGTACGCTCGAAACGTTGCCGACTCCATGCCGGACATGCGCCAACGTGCCGCGCTGTCCGGCTCATTTTCCGACTCGATCCGGGCCGCCCACTCATGAGCCAACCACGAATCTTTCCGCTCGGCGATACCGCGCTCGTCTGCGAAGCGCCCCCGCCGGCCACGCTGGAGTGCCAGCAGCGCGTGTGGGCCGCCGCTGAAGCCGCGCGCGACTGGCCGCAGGTGCTCGAGGTCGTGCCCGGCATGAACAATCTGACGCTCGTGTTCGACCCGCTCGCAACCGACGCCGACGCGCTCGGCGAGCAGTTGCTGACGGCCTGGAACGCAGCGGAAGAAACCGCCGCGCCCACACGCGACGTCGAAATTCCGGTGCAGTACGGCGGCGCATTCGGCCCCGATCTCCAGGCGGTCGCCGAACATACGGGCTTGAGCGCGCGCGAGGTCGTCGAGCGTCATGCGGGCGGCGCCTACGTGGTGTTCTTTCTCGGCTTTCAGCCCGGCTTCGCCTATATGGGTGGGCTCGATCCCACGCTGCACACGCCGCGCCGCGCGTCGCCGCGGCTCGAAGTGCCGGCGGGCTCGGTCGGCATCGGCGGCGAGCAGACCGGCATCTATCCGGCGGTGTCGCCGGGCGGCTGGCAGCTGATCGGCCGCACCGAAGTGGCGCTGTTCGACCCGGCGCGCCGCCCGCCCACCCTGCTGCAGCCCGGCGACCGGGTGCGCTTCACGATCGCGGGGATGCACGCATGATCGACGTGATCCGCGCGGGTCTCCAGACCACGATTCAGGACCTCGGCCGCCACGGCTACCGGCATCTCGGTGTCGCGATGGGTGGTGCGCTCGACCGGTTGTCGCTCGAAGTCGGCAACCGGCTGGTCGGCAATCGCCCCGATGCTGCCGGCCTCGAAATCACCTTCGGACCGACCGTGCTGCGCTTTCTGCGCGCAACCCGCGTGGCGATCGCCGGCCCCGACTTCGGCTCGACGCTCGACGGCAAGCCGGTCTATTCATGGTGGAGCCTGCCCGTGCAGGCCGGCCAGGAGCTCGTGCTGAACGCGGCGAAGCGCGGCATGCGCGGGTATGTGTGCGTGGCGGGCGGCATCGACGTGCTGCCGATGCTCGGCTCGCGCAGCACCGACCTCGCCGGCCGTTTCGGCGGACTCGGCGGCCGCGCGCTCAACGATGGCGACCGTCTGCCGGTCGGCGCGCCGCCGCAGCGCGGCCAACTCGGCTTCGCGCCGGAGGCGCCCGCGTTCGGCGTGAAGGCGCCCACATGGTGCAAGTTCGTGCTGGTCCCCGAGCCGCTGCGGCGCGGGCGACATCCGTCCGGCGTGCCGTGGGCGGTTCCGATCCGCGTGCTGCGCGGCCCCGAATACGACAGCTTCACCACGGATGCGCAGCAGTCGTTCTGGTCCGACGAGTGGCTCGTCACGCCGAACAGCAACCGCATGGGCTACCGGCTCGCCGGCACGGAACTCAAACGCACGCACAAGACCGATCTGCTGTCGCACGCGGTGCTGCCCGGCACGATCCAGGTGCCGCCGAACGGTCAGCCGATCGTGCTAATGAGCGACGCGCAGACCACCGGCGGCTATCCGAAGATCGGCGCAGTGATCCAGGCCGATCTGTGGAAGCTCGCGCAGGTTCGCCTGAACGCGGCGGTCCGTTTCATCCCGACGACGCCCTATGAGGCGCGCCAGGCTTTACTGGAAGAACGCACGTATCTGCGGCAGATCGATGCCGCGATCGCGATGCATGAAGAGCGTTGCACGCGCCAGGCGGCGCTCGCGGCGCTGTAACGGTGAATAAAGGAATCCCCATGGAAATCGATCTGAACGCCGATCTCGGCGAAGGCTGCGGCTCCGACGAGGCGCTGCTCGACCTCGTGAGCTCGGCCAACATCGCATGCGGCTGGCATGCGGGCGGACCCAACGCGATGCGCGATTGCGTGCGCTGGGCCGTGCAGAAAGGCGTGTCGATCGGCGCGCATCCGAGCTTCAACGATCCCGAGAATTTCGGCCGCAAGGAAATGGATTTGCCGGCGGGCGAGATCTACGCGGGCGTGCTGTATCAGCTCGGCGCGCTGTCGGCGATCGCGCAGGCCGAGGGCGGACGCATCGCGCACGTGAAGCCGCACGGCGCGCTGTACAACCAGGCCGCGCGCGACGCGAAGATCGCCGACGCGATCGTCTCCGCGGTGCACGACTTCGATCCGTCGGTGGCGGTGTTCGCGCTCGCCAACAGCGGGCTCGTCAGCGCCGCGCGCAACGCGGGCCTGACCGCGATCGAGGAAGTGTTCGCCGACCGCGGCTATCGCGCCGACGGCTCGCTGGTGCCGCGCAAGGAGCCGGGCGCGCTGCTCGAGGACGAGGACGAAGTGCTCGCGCGCACGCTTACGATGATCCGCGAGCAACGCGTGAAGGCCGTCGACGGACAGTGGGTGCCGTTGAAGGCGCAAACCATCTGCCTGCACGGCGACGGCCCGCACGCGCTCGCGTTCGCGCGACGCATTCGGGACGCGCTCGCCGAGGCCGGCATCGAAGTGCACCCGGCGGGCGTCGCACGCGTCTGAGCGTTCGCATCGCCACCGTGCACACCGCGCGCGGTGATGCCCGCTGCAAACCCGCCGATGCCGACGCACGCGCATCCGCGGGGTAGGTGAAGAGAGTTCGACGCGGCCGCAGAGCCGCGGCAGCACGCCGGCGCATGGGGCCGCATGCACCGGTTCACGTCAGCCGCCACCCGCGGCGAAGTTGAATTACCTCTTTGGAGACCCTGATGCAGACAACCGTCAGTTTATGGCCGCTCATCGGTGTGGCCGTCATCATCGTTGGCTTTCTGTTGCGCTTCAATCCGATGCTGATCGTCGCCGTGGCCGCGATCATCACCGGTTTCGCCGCGCATTTCCCGCCGGAGAAAATCCTCGCTCTGATCGGCACCGGCTTCATCAAGACACGCAATATCCCACTGATCATCCTGCTGCCGCTCGCGGTGATCGGCCTGCTCGAACGACACGGCCTGCGCGAGCGTGCGCAGGCGTGGATCAGCGGCATCAAGGCGGCGACCGCCGGGCGTCTGTTGATCGTCTATCTGGCCGTGCGCGAGCTGACCGCCGCGGTCGGCCTGACCGGGCTCGGCGGCCATCCGCAGATGGTGCGTCCGCTGATCGCGCCGATGGCCGAGGGCGCGACCGAGAACCGGTTCGGCAAGATCAGCGACGCGGTGCGCTTCCGGCTGCGCGCGTTCTCGGCCGCAACCGACAACGTCGGGCTCTTTTTCGGTGAGGACATCTTCGTCGCGTTCGGCGCGATCGTGCTGATGACGACCTTCCTGAAGGAAGCGGGCATCGTCGTCGAGCCGATTCACGTGGCGGTGTGGGGCATTCCGACCGCGATCAGCGCGTTCATCGTGCATGGCTTCCGGCTCTGGCTGCTCGACCGGCGGCTCGAGCGTGAATTGCGCGGCAAGGTGCCGGACGGTACCTCGAGCGCGAAAGCGACTGCCACATCGACGCCGTCGTCGGGCACGCGTGCTACCGGAGACGAAGCATGACCTTCACGATCACCTATCTGTTCTGGTTGCTCGGCATCGTGCTGCTGATCGTCGGCGGCATGATCGTTATGGACCGCCAGCATCCGCGCCGCTTCACCGCGGGCGGCTTCTGGATTCTTTACGCGCTGATCTTCCTGATCGGCGACCGCCTGCCGCCGGCCGTGGTCGGCGTCGCGGTGATCGCGATGGCGCTGATCGCGGGCTTCGGCGGCGTCACCGCGGGCAAGCCGAAGACGCTGTCGCTCGAAGCGCGTCAAGCGAGCGCCGCGCGTCTGCGCAACAGGCTGTTCGTGCCCGCGCTGACGATTCCGATCGTCACCGTGATCATCACGTTGGCGGCAAGTCATCTTGTGTTCGGCGGTGTGCCGTTGATCGAGAAGGCCAACGTCACGCTGATCGGCTTCGGTCTCGGCTGCGTGATCGCGCTCGCGATCGCCTGTGTGATTACACGCGACACGGTCGGTCAGTCGATGAAGGAAGCGCGCCGCCTCGTCGATGCGCTGTCGTGGGCGGCGGTGCTGCCGCAGATGCTCGGCATGCTCGGCCTCGTGTTCTCGGACGCGGGCGTCGGCAAGGCGGTCGCGCACGTGACGACGTCGTATATCAGCCTCGACTACCGCTTCGTCGCGGTGGCCGTGTACTGCATCGGCATGGCGCTGTTCACGATGGTGATGGGCAACGGCTTCGCCGCGTTTCCGGTGATGACGGGCGGCGTCGGCGTGCCGATCCTCGTCGGCGTGTTCCACGGCAACCCGGCCGTGATGGCCGCGATCGGCATGTTCTCCGGCTACTGCGGCACGCTGATGACGCCGATGGCCGCAAACTTCAACATGGTGCCGGTCGCGCTGCTCGAATTACCCGACAAGAATGCGGTGATCAAGGCGCAGATTCCGACCGCGTTGACGCTGCTGGTGATCAATATTTTTCTGTTGAACTTTTTGATGTTTCTGTAGCGCTGCTGACAAGCGCGTCGCTCAGACAAGCGGCGCGTGAAAAGACGCGAGCGGTCTTGCGCCGCTCACCCCGCCTCCACCACGAAGCCGTGCTGCCGCAACAGCTGCAGCACGCCCTTCGGTCCACCCAGATGGAGCGCGCCGATCGCGACGAACAGCGGCTTGTTCGGTGCGGCGAGCTGCAGCATCTTCGCGACGAAGCGGCGATTGCGCTCGTCGACGATCCGGTTGTCGATCGAATCGGAGATGCGGGGATCGCGCGCGAGCTTCTCAGATTTGGCGGCCTGCCACGCGGCGATCGCGTCGGCATCGCCGACCTGCCATAGCCGATGCAGCGTGCGCACGTCCTGGACGTTCTGCGCCGGCGTCTGCACCAGGTCCTGTGCGAGCATCTCACGCTGCTGCGCGGCCGACAGTCCGGTGAACGAACGCATCTGCTGTGCGAGCGTTTCGAGTCCGACGATCTTGCCGCGCGTCTTCAGATACACGTTCTGCAATTGCGCTTCGGTACCGTACTCAGTTTGCAGACCCGCTGACAGCGAGTCGTAGGTCTCGACCACCAGCGACGCAAGCCATGGCCGCATCTTCTTGATCGCATCGAGCGCGGCCGGGTTGCCGCGCAGCCGCAGCGCGAGCTTGTGCCACAACGGCTCGGGCAGCAGGCCCGGCAGGCAGTCGTGCCTGCACACGCCGTACCTGGAGACGTCGTCCTGCGACACCAGCAGTTCGTCGGGCGACAGTTCGAGCGCGAGTGTCGGCGACGCGGCGAGCGCCGCGAGGATCGGCGCGCGGAACGGCTGCGCCGCCGGATAATCGGCCGGATCGCCGACGTGCAGCGTGCCGAGCACATAAATGGTGATATTGCCGCGCGTCGCGACATAGAACGGCATTCGCGCCGGTTGCTGACGCACCGGTCCGCTCGCGGTGGTGCCAGGTACCGGGGGCGGCGCAATCGACGGCGGTGGCGTGGCTGGCACCGTGACCGCCGGCCGGGCCGCCTGGGCCGCGGGGGCTGGCGTATTGGCCGCTGCGCCGGCCGCGTCAGCGATGCCGGGCACGGCCGCGCCGACCGACAGCGCGCAGCCTACGCGCAAAAAAGCGGACAGCGACGCGGGAAGAAATATGGAGAACAATGCGCGCGCGAGCGCATCGACAAACGCGCAGAAAAACGTGCGAAAAAACTCGCTGACGAAGCTTCCAGCAAATGCGCCGCAGGGCGCGGCGCCTCCCGGCGCACGCGCCCCGCGGCGCCGCGCGAAGGCGGCTATCCCGCCGCCCTCACACAAGCGGCGCGCAAGACGACGCGCCGCCACCCCATCAGGCATCCACGTCCCCCACCTCTTCGGCGCGGTGACACGAGACGAGGCGCCCATCCACTTCACGCAGCTTCGGCACCTCGCTGCGGCAGCGGTCGATCACGTACGGACAGCGCTGATGGAACGTGCAGCCCGACGGCGGATTCAGCGGCGACGGCATTTCGCCTTGCAGCTTGATCTTGATCGTGCGGTCCGCCTCGAAGATCGACGGGGTCGCCGACATCAGCGCGCGCGTGTACGGATGGCGCGGCTTCGAGAAGATGCGCTTCTTGTCGCCGAGCTCGGCGACGCCGCCGAAGTACATGACCATCACGTCATCGGCGATATGCTCCACCACCGACAGGTTGTGCGAGATGAACACGTAGCTCGTTTTGAACTCATCCTGCAGGTCCATGAACAGGTTCAGGATCTGTGCCTGGATCGACACGTCGAGCGCGGACACCGGTTCGTCGGCCACAACGATCTGCGGATCGAGGATCATCGCGCGCGCGATCGCGACCCGCTGACGCTGGCCGCCGGAGAACATGTGCGGATAGCGCTTCGCGTGCTCGGGCCGCAAGCCGACCGTGCGCATCATCTGCGCGATGCGCTCGGCGCGCTCGGTCGCGCTCATCTGCGTGTTGATCGCGAGCGGCTCGCCGAGCGTCTGCTCGACGGTCTTGCGCGGATTGAGCGACGCAAACGGGTTCTGGAACACCATCTGCACGCGCCGCCTGAGCGCCGCAATCTTCTCGTGATTCGCCCCGGCCACGTCTTCGCCATCGATCAGCAGGCGGCCCGCGCTCGGCGTTTCGATCATCGTCAGCTGACGCGCGAGCGTCGACTTGCCGCAGCCGGACTCGCCGACTACCGCCAGCGTCTTGCCGCGTTCGAGCGCGAACGACACGCCGTTCAGCGCCTTCACCGTGCCGTGCGCGAACATGCCGCGTTTGACTGTGTAGTAGCGCGCGAGCTGGTCGGCGACGAGCACGTGATCGCCAGGACGATCCGGCTGACGACGGATTTCGGGTGCTGCGCTCATCGGGCGCCTCCTTGCGTGTGAACGTTGGCGTCCTTCTCGAGGTTCAGCGGCTTGATGCAGCGCACGCGCGTGAAATCGGCGTGAGCGGGCAGCGCAGCGAGCGCGGGCCGCGCCTTCATGCAGTCGTCGACCACGTATTTGCAGCGCGGCGCGAACAGGCAGCCCTTGGGCCGGTCGTCGCGGCCCGGCACCATGCCCGGCAGCGCCGCGAGCCGCACCGCGCCCACGTTGTGCTCGGGAATCGCGGCCAGCAGCGCTTCCGTGTACGGATGATGAGGCGCGGCGAAGATGTCGGGCACCTTGTTCGTCTCGATCACCTCGCCCGCATACATCACGGCGACGCGCTGCGCGACCTCGGACACCACGGCCAGATCGTGCGAAATCAGCACGAGCGCCATGCCGCGTTCCTTCTGCAGGCGCATCAGCAGTTCCATGATCTGCGCCTGGATCGTCACGTCGAGCGCGGTGGTCGGCTCGTCGGCGATCAGCAGCTTCGGGTTGCAGGCGATCGCCATCGCGATCATCACGCGCTGGTTCATGCCGCCCGACATCTGATGCGGAAACGCGCCGATGCGGTTCTTCGCATCGGGAATGCCGACCTGGTCGAGCAGTTCGAGCGCGCGCTTGTCGAGCGCGCTGCCGCGCAAGCCTTCGTGCAGCTTCAGCACTTCCTTGATCTGATAGCCGACCGTGTAGCTCGGATTCAGGCTCGTCAGCGCGTCCTGGAACACCATCGCGATGTCCTTGCCGATGATCTTGCGGCGTTCCTTCGCGGAGGCGTTCAGCAGATTCTTGCCGTCGAACGTGATTTCGTCGGCCGTGACCTTGCCGGGCGCGTCGATCAGGCCCATCAGCGCCATCATCGTCACGCTCTTGCCCGAGCCCGATTCGCCGACCACGCCGAGCACTTCGCCCGGCGCGACGTCAAGATTGATGCGGTCGACCGCGGGCAAGCCGCCGAAGTTGACCGCGAGATTGCGGATGGTCAGTAGATTACTCATGTTCAGGCCATCCGTTTCAGTTTGGGGTCGAGCGCGTCACGCAGCCCGTCGCCGAGCAGGTTGATCGCAAGCACCGAGATCAGGATGGACAGGCCAGGCATCGTGACGATCCACCATGCACTGTCGATGTAATCGCGCGCCGACGCAAGCATCGCGCCCCACTCCGCCGACGGCGGCTGCACGCCGAGGCCGAGAAAGCCGAGCGCGGCGGCATCGAGAATCGCCGACGAAAAGCCGAGAGTGGCCTGCACGATCAGCGGCGCGGTGCAGTTCGGCAGCACCTGCGAGAACATCAGCCGCAACGTGCTCGCACCCGCGACCCGCGAAGCGGTCACATACTCCTTCTGCAATTCGCCTTGCGCGGACGCGCGCGTCAGACGCACATAGCCCGGCAGCGCGACGATCGCGATCGCGAGCATCGTGTTGACGAGACCCGGACCGATGATCGCGACCACCGCGACCGCGAGCAGCAGCGACGGCAGCGCGAGCAGGACGTCCATGATGCGCATGATCGGCGTGTCGGCCCATTTCTCGAAGAACGCGGCGATGAGGCCGAGCACGATGCCCGGAATCAGCGCGAGCACGACCGACACGAAGCCGATCCAGAACGACAGCCGCGCGCCGTACATCAGACGCGAGAGGATGTCGCGGCCCGCTTCGTCGGTGCCGAGAATGAACTTCCAGTTGCCGCCGTCGAGCCACGCGGGTGGAATCTTCACGGAGTCGCGATACTGCTCGATCGGGCTGTGCGGCGCGATCAGCGGCGCGAAGATCGCGATGAAGATCAGCACCAGCACGATGATGCCCGCGCCGACCGCGCCGCGGTTGCGCGAGAAGTTCGCCCAGAATTCGCGCGCCGCGATGGCGCGGCCGCTCGGTGGGGTGACCGCTTGGGGGACGGTGTTTTGAATGTCAGCCATGGTCGTGATTACCTCGTATGGCGAATGCGCGGGTTGAGCACGCCGTACAACAGATCGACGACGAGGTTCACGACGATCACCAGCGTCGCGATCAGCAGGATACCGCCCTGCACGACCGGATAATCGCGCCGGCCGATCGCATCGATCAGCCACTTGCCGATGCCCGGCCATGAAAACAGCGTTTCGGTCAGCACCGCGCCGGCAAGCAGTGTGCCGACCTGCAAACCGATCACCGTAACGACCGGAATCAGCGCATTGCGCAGCGCATGCACGACGATCACGCGTCCCGGCGACAGCCCCTTCGCGCGCGCGGTGCGGATGTAGTCCTCGCGCAGCACTTCGAGCATCGACGAGCGCGTCATGCGCGCGACCACCGCGAGCGGAATCGTGCCGAGCACGATCGCGGGCAGGATCAGATGGCTCAACGCGGACTTGAACGCGCCTTCGTCGGTGGACATCAGCGAGTCGATCAGCATGAAGCCGGTCACGTGCGGAATGTCGTATTCGACTGCGATGCGGCCCGACACTGGCGTCAAGCCGAGCTTGACCGAGAACACCATGATGAGGATCAAGCCCCACCAGAAGATCGGCATCGAGTAGCCGGTCAGCGCGGTGCCCATCACGCCGTGATCGACCACCGTGCCGCGCCTCAGTGCCGCGAACACGCCCGCCGGCAGGCCGACGATCAGCGCGAACAGCATTGCGCAGATCGACAGTTCGACGGTGGCGGGAAAGCGTGCGAGGAATTCGCCCATCACGCTGGTGTTGGTGATGATCGAAGTGCCGAGGTTGCCGTGCAACGCACGGACGATGTAGTGGAAGTACTGGATCGGCAAGGGCTCGTCGAGCCCGAGGCGGTGCATCGCGGCCGCATGCATGGCCGGATCGACGCCGCGCTCGCCCATCATCACTTCGATGGGGTCGCCCGGGATCAGGTGAATCAGCGCGAACGCAAGGATCGTGATGCCGATGAACGTCGGTATCACCATGCCGATGCGGCGCAAAACGAAGCGGAACATGGTTCGCTCCTATGGTACTGGTGATGAAAAAACGCAACCGGCGACGAGGGCTCGTGACCCCGGTCGCCGGACCATTTCGACCAGTTTTCTAACCGTGCGAAAGCGTACTCTACTGCGGCGTACTGTGCGAACTTTACGAATTACTTGATGCTGACGCCGTCGAAGCGCGCATAGCCGAGCGGTTCGATGCGCATGTCGATCACCTTCTTGCTGACCGGCTGATAGACGGTCGAGTGCGCGATCGGCGAGAACGGCAGTTGCTGCGCGAAGATGTGCTGAGCGTCGCCGTAGATCTTCGTGCGCGTTGCCACGTCCGCAGTCGTGCGGCCCTTCTGGATCAGATCGTCGAACGGCTTGTAGCACCACTTCGAGAAGTTGTTGCCGTTGATCGCCTCGCAGCCGAGCAGCGTGCCGAGCCAGTTGTCCGGATCACCGTTGTCGCCGGTCCAGCCGATCAGCATCGAGTCGTGTTCGCCCGCGTGCGCGCGCTTGATGTACTCACCCCATTCGTACGTGACGATCTTCGCCTTCACGCCGATCTTCGCCCAGTCCGCCTGGATCATTTCCGCCATCAGACGAGCGTTCGGGTTGTACGCGCGCTGCACCGGCATCGCCCACAGCGTGATGTCGAAGCCGTTCGGGTAGCCGGCCTTCGCCAGCAGATCCTTCGCCTTGGCCGAATCGTACGATGCTGCCGGCAGATTCTTGACGAACGACCATTGGGTCGGCGGCATCGGGTTCGTCGCGAGCTGGCCCGCGCCCTGGTAGACCGAGTCGATGATCGCCTTCTTGTTGATCGCCATGTCGAGCGCCTGACGCACTTCGAGCTTGTCGACCGGCTTGTGCGTCACGTTGTACGCGAGGTAGCCGAGGTTGAAGCCGGGCTGCGACGGCATGTCGATGTTCGGCTCGGCTTTCAGCGGCGCGATGTCGGCCGGACGCGGATAGCTCATCACCTGGCATTCGTCGCGCTTGATCTTCTGCACGCGCACGCCGGCGTCCGGCGTGATCGAGAAGATCAGCTTCGAGATCTTCACCGCGTTCGGCTTCCAGTATTCGGGATTGCCGTCGAAGCGGATCGTCGCGTCCTTCGTGTAGCTGCGGAAGATGAACGGACCGGTGCCGACCGGGAACTGATTGATATCGGCGGCCTTGCCTGCCTTGAGCAGCTGATCCGCATATTCGGCCGACAGGATCGACGCGTATTCCATCGCCAGATTCTGGATGAACGGCGCGTTGACTTCCTTCAGCGTGAACTTGACCGTGTACGGGTCGACTTTCTCGACGCTCGTGATCAGCTTGTCGAGGCCCATGTCGGTGAAGTACGGGAACTGCACCGGATACGCCTTGCGGAACGGCTGGTTCGGGTCGAGCATGCGCTGGAACGAGAACACCACGTCGTCCGCGTTGAATTCGCGCGTCGGCTTGAAGAACGAGGTGGTCTGGAACTTCACGCCATGACGCAGATGGAACGTGTAGGTCTTGCCATCGGGCGACACGTCCCACTTCTCGGCGAGGCCGGGTTCGACCTTGGTGCCGCCGCGCTCGAATTCAACGAGGCGGTTATAGACGGTGAACGTGTTGGCCGTGAAGTCGACGCCCGTCGTGTATTGGGCCGGATCGAAACCCGCGGGACTGCCTTCCGAGCAGTAGACGAGGGTTTTGTTCGGAATCCCAGCGGCCTGCGCGCTCGTGACGCCAAGCAGGGATGCCGCTGCGGCTGCGACGAGCGTAGACACACGCGCGACGCGCAACAGATTGTTTTGCTTCATGTTTCCTCCAGGTTCAGGGCCGGCTTGCGCCGGCGTAGCGGGATATTACTTGAGCTTGGGCCGGCCACCAAGCGGAGCAAAATCCCTCTGTTGACGATAGGAAACACTTCATGCAAACGTTTTGCCGCGGTACTGTCGCGGGCCGGACGGCCCGTTCGAGCCGCCCGGCGACGAAAGCGGCGCAAAAAGCGCGCCGCGTCCGCTTACTTCACCCCGACCTCCAGGAATTGCGTCGGTCCGAACGGATCGATCTTGAAGCCCGTCACGTTCTTGCTGATCGGCTGATACACGGTCGAATGCGCGATCGGCGTGAACGGCACCTGGTCCTTGAAGATTTCCTGAGCCTGGGTGTAGGCCTTCAGCCGATCGGGCATCTTGGTGGTGCTGCGGCCCTGCTTGATCAGATCGTCGTAAGGTTTGTAGCACCACTTCGAGAAGTTGCTGCCGTTGACCGCGTCGCAGCCGAGCAACACGCCGAGCCAGTTGTCGGGGTCGCCATAGTCACCGGTCCAGCCGATCAGCATCGCCTGATGCTCGCCAGCGTGCGCGCGGCGGATGTACTCGCCCCACTCGTACGTGGCGATATTCACCTTGACGCCGATCTTCGCCCAGTCCGACTGCAGCATTTCGGCCATCAGGCGCGCGTTCGGGTTATACGGGCGCTGCACCGGCATCGCCCACAGCGTCAGCTCGAAGCCGTCGGGGAAGCCCGCCTCCTTCAGCAGCGCTTTCGCCTTGTCGACGTCGTACGGCGCGTCCTTCAGGCTTTTGTCGTAGCCCCATTGCGTCGGCGGCATCGGGTTGGTCGCGAGCTGGCCCGCCCCCTGGTAGACCGCTTCGATGATCGCCTTCTTGTTGACCGACATGTCGAGCGCGCGGCGCACGAGCACGTTGTCGAGCGGCTTTTTGGTGGTGTTGTATGCGATATAGCCGAGGTTGAAGCCCACTTCGCTCGGCATCGCGAGCGACCCATCGGCCTTCACGGTCGCGATGTCGGCCGGCCGCGGATACGACATCACCTGGCATTCGCCCCGCTTCAGCTTTTGCAGGCGCACGGCCGGATCGACGGTGATCGCGAAGATCAGCTTGCCGACCTTCGCGACGCCCGGCTTCCAGTAGTCGGGATTGCCGTCGAAGCGGATCGTGTCATCCTTCGTATAACTGCGGAAGATGAACGGACCGGTGCCGACCGGGTACTGGTTGATATCCGACGCCTTGCCCGCCTTCAGCAGCTGATCCGTGTATTCAGCCGACAGGATCGAGGCGAACGGCATCGCGATCTGCTGCAGGAACGGCGCGTCGACTTCCTTCAACGTGAAGCGCACCGTGTACGGATCGACCTTCTCGATCTTGGCGATGTTCTTCGCGAGACCGAGATCGTTGAAGTACGGGAAATTGACCGGATACGCCTTGCGGAACGGATTCTCGGGATCGAGCATGCGCTCGTAGGTGAACACGACGTCGTCCGCGTTGAATTCGCGGGTCGGCTTGAAATACGACGTGGTCTGGAATTTGACGCCGCGGCGCAGATGGAACGTATAGGTGAGGCCGTCGGCCGACACGTCCCACTTTTCGGCGAGTCCCGGCTCGATGTCCGTGCTGCCATGCGCAAACTCGACGAGCCGGTTGTAGACCGTGTACGAGCCGGCGCTGAACTCGACACTGGTCGTGTATTGCGCGGTATCGAAGCCCGCCGGGCTGCCTTCGGAGCAGAAAATCAGCGTCTTGTCGGGCAGCGTGGCCGCCTGCGACGCGGCGGGCGCGAGGCCGCTCGTGGCGACCGCGAGCGCGGCGAGAGCCGGCAGGCAGAACTGGTGAAGCGCAAACAGTCGGTGTGCCGCAGTCATTCTTGTCACTGTCATATCGTCCTCCGCACAGCAGCCGGGGTAGCTGCTTTTCGATGATAGACAGCCCAAAAATGAGCTTCAACAGGGACTTACCACGCTATTTGGGACAAATTCGAGACCCACGCCAGCCTGACGGGGACCGCGCGGCCGTTGCAGCCGCGCGGGCATGGCCGTTACACGGCGAGCCGTTCGCAGATCGCCTTGGTCGACGTGGCCGCGTTCAGCGTATAGAAGTGCAGGCCGGGCACGTTCGCGTCGACGAGCCGTTGACACAGATCCGTCACCACGTCGAGCCCGAACGCGCGGATCGACTCGCGGTCGTCGCCGAAGCTCTCGAGCCGGCGCGCGATCCAGCGCGGCACTTCGGCGCCGCACATTTCGGAGAAGCGCATCAGCTGCGAGAAGTTCGTGATCGGCATGATGCCGGGCACGATCGGCACGTCGACGCCGAGCTGGCGCGCATCGTCGACGAAACGGAAGTATGCGTCCGCGTTGAAGAAGTACTGCGTGATCGCCGAGTTCGCGCCAGCCTTCACCTTGCGCGCGAAATTCTCCAGATCGTGACGCGGCGAGCGCGACTGCGGATGGTATTCCGGGTAGCCCGCCACCTCGATCCAGAACCAGTCGCCGAACTCGGCGCGGATGAAACTGACGAGCTCCGACGCATAGCGCAGCTCGCCGACCGCGCCCATGCCCGAGGGCAGGTCGCCGCGCAGCGCGACGATATGGCGGATGCCGTGCGCGCGGTACTCGTTAAGAATCGCGCGCAGGCTTTCCTTCGACGAGCCGATGCACGACAGGTGCGGCGCCGCCTCGAGCCCTTCCTTCGCCATGTCGATGACGGTATCGAGCGTGCCTTGCTGGGTCGAGCCGCCGGCGCCGAACGTGACGGACACGAACTTCGGCTTGAGCGACACGAGTTGCGCGCGGGTCGCGCGCAGTTTGTCGATGCCTTCCTGCGTCTTCGGCGGGAAGAATTCGAATGAGAGTTCGATCGGTTTCATAGTCAATGAGGTCAACCGAGACTGCGGTTGCCGAAAATGAGCGCGGACAGCAGCCACGACACGATGCTGTACAGGATCGAGCCGAAGAACGCCGACCAGAAGCCCGACACCTCGAAGCCCTTCAACAGCGACGAGGCCAGCCAGAAGCACAGCGCATTGACGACCAGAATGAAGAGTCCGAGCGTGAGGATCGTGACGGGCAGCGTCAGCAGGATCAGTACCGGCCGAATCACCGCATTGATGAGACCGAGCACGATAGCGACGATCAGCGCGGTGCCGAAGCTACGGATGTGGATCGACGGAACGATGTAGGTGATGATCAGCAGCGCGAGCGCGTTGATGAGCCAGGTCAGCAGCACGGTCATGTTAGAACTCCTTGTAAGCACCTGTGCGGGGAAGATGTCCAGCAAATGAAAAGCGGCGCTGTCGAACAAAGCGGCGCATTGCGCGCCGCCCCGAGATCAGACCGTCAAACTTTTCACCGCCGTCCGCTTGGCCCGGCGCGCGAAGCGCGCCTCGAACCCGCGGGCGGCCGCCTACTTAGTAGCGATAGTGGTTCGGCTTGAACGGACCGTTCTTGTCGACGCCGATGTAGCCGGCCTGCGCGTCGGACAGCACGGTCAGGTTCGCGCCGATGCGCGCCAGATGCAGACGCGCGACCTTCTCGTCCAGGTGCTTCGGCAGCACGTACACCTTGTTCTCGTACTTCGCGCCCTGCGTGAACAGTTCGATCTGCGCGAGCGTCTGGTTCGTGAACGAGTTCGACATCACGAACGACGGGTGGCCCGTCGCGCAGCCGAGGTTCACGAGACGGCCTTCGGCCAGCAGGATCACGCGCTTGCCGTCCGGGAAAATGATGTGGTCGACTTGCGGCTTGATGTTTTCCCACTGGTACTGACGGGTCGACGCGACGTCGATTTCCGAGTCGAAGTGGCCGATGTTGCAGACGATCGCGTTATGACGCATCGCCTTCATGTGATCGTGGTTGATCACGTGATAGTTGCCGGTTGCGGTCACGAAGATGTCGGCTTTATCCGCCGCGTATTCCATCGTCACGACGCGGTAGCCTTCCATCGCCGCTTGCAGTGCGCAGATCGGATCGATTTCGGTGACCCACACGGTCGCGCCCAGACCGCGCAGCGATTGCGCGCAGCCCTTGCCCACGTCGCCGTAACCGGCCACGACCGCGATCTTGCCGGCGATCATCACGTCGGTCGCGCGCTTGATGCCGTCGACCAGCGACTCGCGGCAGCCGTACAGGTTGTCGAACTTCGACTTCGTGACCGAGTCGTTGACGTTGATGGCCGGGAACGGCAGACGGCCTTCCTTTTCCATCTGGTACAGACGATGCACGCCGGTGGTGGTTTCTTCGGTGACGCCCTTGATTGCCGCGAGGCGCTTCGAGTACCACGTCGGGTCGACCTCGAGGTGCGCGGCGATCGACTTGTACAGCGCGACTTCTTCCTCGTTGGTCGGCTTGGCGATCACCGAGCGGTCCTTCTCGGCCTTCGAGCCGAGGATCAGCAGCAGCGTTGCGTCGCCGCCGTCGTCGAGGATCATGTTGGCGAACTCGCCGTTCGGCCATTCGAAGATGCGGTGCGAGAACTCCCAGTATTCGTCGAGCGACTCGCCCTTGAACGCGAACACCGGCGTGCCGGCCTGCGCGATCGCGGCGGCGGCATGGTCCTGGGTCGAGAAGATGTTGCACGAGGCCCAGCGCACGTCCGCGCCGAGCGCGGTCAGCGTCTCGATCAGCACGCCGGTCTGGATCGTCATGTGCAGCGAGCCGGCGACGCGCGCGCCCTTCAGCGGCTGCTGCGCCTTGTACTCTTCACGCGTCTGCATGAGGCCCGGCATTTCGGTCTCGGCGATCGTGAGTTCCTTGCGGCCCCACGCGGCGAGCGACATGTCTGCAACGACGTAATCCTGCTTTTGGGAATCGATGACTGCGGCGTTCATCACGCCCTCCTTTCTAAGAAATTGACTAGAAATGTGACGTGAGCGCGGTTTGAGGCAACGCACGGATTCGCGTGATGCGCATTCCATGCTGCCGATTGAAGCCTTCGAGCCTGGCGGGCGGCCGGCGAATGTGGATTCGCGGTACCCGTCGCAACGCTCCTCGAAGACGAACGGCGATTGTAGCAAATCGAGATGACTTCGGCGCGCGCGGGATGGTGGGCGCGCCGCTTCAGATCGGCAGCAGGCCCAGCATCGGCGCGAGCAGCACCATCGCGACGCCGGCGATCATCATCGTCAGGCTGGACACGACGCCCTCCTCGCTGCCGATCTCGCGTGCCTTCGCGGTACCGACGCCATGCGCGGCCGCGCCGAACAGCGCGCCGCGCGCGAGCCGCGTGCGCAGCGGCATGAACGCGAGCACGAGTTCGCCGAACAGCATGCCGCAGACGCCCGTCGCGATCACGAACAGCGCGCTCAGATCCTTCGGCGCGTGAATCCTGTCTGATACGGCGAGCGCGAACGGCGTCGACACCGAGCGCGTCATCAGGCTGCGCTGCAATTCCGGCGACAGATGCAGCAGCTTCGCGAGCACCAGCGAGCCGCCGACGCCGACCAGAATGCCCACCGTCACGCCGACGGACAGCGAGATCCAGTGACGCTTCAGCAATGCGCGGTACTCGTAGATCGGCACGGCGAACGCGACCGTCGCGGGGCCGAGCAGCCACATCAGCCAGCGCGTGTCCTCGAAGTACAGCGAATACGGAATGTGCGCGAGCGCGACGATCGCGACGAGCGCGGCCGGCACGGTCAGCATCGGCGTGAGCCATGGCGAGCGCACGCGCGCATACAACGCCTTCGACGCGAAATACAGCGCGATCGTCAGCGCGAGGCAGCCTGCCGCGATCAGGCGCGAGGCATCGTCGGCCAGCAGCGAAGCGAGAATGTGCGGGCTCATCGGCGCTCGCGCGACAGACTGCCTGCCTCGCGCGCAACCCGCACGCGGCGCAGCGCGAAACGCCGTTCGACGCGCGCGGCCTGATCGACGGCGAACGCCACCGCGACCATCACCATCAGCGTGCCGGCGATCACGACCAGCGCAAGACGCCAGCCGTCCGCGCGGAACAGGCCGCCGTATTGCACGGCGGCGACCGCGGCCGGTATAAAGAACAGCAGCATGTCGGACAGCAGCCAGTCCGCGCCGGCCTTGACCCAGCGCGGCGCGACGCCGCCGCAAAACAGCAGCGCGAGCAGCACGACGAGGCCGAGCACGCCGCCCGGCACCGGCAGATGAAGCCGTCGCACGATGAAATCGGCGCCGATCCACAGCGCGGCGATCGCGGCGCTTTGCACGGCGATGCGTGCGACCCGGCCGATGCCATCCGCGCGGCCGCTCGAGCCGCCATCGGCGGGAGGGGCGGAACGGACGAAAACTGGCGTGGACATGGCATTCCCTGGCTGACTCGGAAGGCACTCAGTATGCAGCGCGCCGCGCCATAAACAAAATGACTTACAATCATCGAGACCATTCCAAACTGGAATTCTGGAGGCCACGATCATGGAACTCCGCGCGCTGCGCTATTTCGTCGAAGTGGTCCGTCAGCAGAGCTTCACGGTCGCCGCCGAGCAGATGTTCGTCACGCAGCCGACCATCAGCAAGATGGTCAAGTCGCTGGAAGATGAAATCGGCTCGCCGCTGCTGCTGCGCGACGGCCGTCAGATGGTGCTGACCGACGTCGGCCGGATCGTCTATCAGCGCGGCCAGGACGTGCTCGCCGCGCACGCGCAACTGCAGGCCGAGCTGAACGATCTCGACACGCTCGGGCGCGGCGAACTCGCCATCGGCATCCCGCCGATGGGCGGTGAGCTCTTCACGCCCGCAATCGCCGCATTCCGCCAGCGCTATCCGAAGATCGAACTGAAGCTGTTCGAGCAGGGCTCGCGCGCGATCGAAGCCGCGCTGATCAACGGCGAGCTGGAACTCGGCGGGGTGCTGCAGCCGGTCGATCCCGACAACATCGACGTGCTGCCGATGTCGCGCCAGTTGCTGTGGCTCGTCGCGCGCAGCGGCTCGCGTTGGGACGCGTTGAACGAGGTGCCGCTCGCGCAGCTCGCCACCGAGCCGTTCGTGTTTTACGGCGAGAGCCTCGCGTTGAACGACGTCGTGCTGAACGCGTGCCGCGCGGCGGGATTTGCGCCGGCGATCGTCGGGCGCAGCGGGCATTGGGACTTCATGGCGGCACTGGTGCTGGCCGGCGTCGGCATCGCGCTGCTGCCCGCGCCCTAGTGCCGGCGGCTCGATCCCGCGCAGTTCACCTGCCGCCCGGTCGTCGAACCGGAGATACCGTGGGAAATGGCAATCGGCTGGCGCCGCAACGGCTATCTGTCGCACGCGGCGCGCGCAGGGCTCGACGTCGCGCGCGAAACACTGCCGACGCACGTCAGCGACGATTTCATGCTCGGACCGGGAATCGGCTTCAACGGAATCGCGGCGCCGGACGAAGCTTAGCTACCCGCGCATGAATGAAGCGCGGCGGGCGGTTGCACTGCGCCGCCGCGTTTCTCGAACTCGTCGTCAGCGGCGATCAAGCCACGTGCGCCGACAGCCCAGCTCCTTGTCGCCGGCTTGCCGCGATCAACTCCGCCGCCCGTTCGCCGATCATGACCGTCGGCGAGTTGGTGTTGCCGCCGATGAGGGTCGGCATCACCGACGCATCGACGATCCTCACCCCCGTCACGCCGCGCACGCGCAATTGCGGATCGACGACCGAGCGCGCGTCGCCGCCCATCCGGCAGGTGGCGACCGGGTGATAGATCGTGTCCGCACGCTCGGCGATCGTCTGGCGCAGTTCAGCGTCCGATTGCCCCGGCCGCGTGTACAACTCCTTGCCGCCGTGCAGCGCGAGCGACGGCGCGTCGAGAATGCGCCGCGCGATCTTCGCGCCCTCGACGAGCAGATCGAGATCGCGCGCATCGCTCAGAAAGCGCGGATCGATCAGCGGCGCGACACGCGCATCGGCGCTCGCGAGCGTCACGGTGCCGCGGCTATGCGGACGCAGCACACACACGTGCAGCGAATAACCGTGGCCCCAGTGCATATGGCGGTTGTGATCGTCGACGATCGCCGCGCAGAAATGCAATTGCAGATCGGGCCGCTCGAGTGTCGGCCGGGTCTTCAGAAACCCGCCCGCCTCGGCGACGTTGCTCGACAGCATGCCGCGCCCGTGCCGCATGAACGTGACGAATTGCGGCAGCATCCGCGCGATGCCGCGCACCGAGAAACCGACCGGCTCGATCGACCTCACCCGCTTGTTGATCGTGAAATCGATGTGATCGGTCAGGTTCTGGCCGACTTCGGGTGCGTCGTGCAGCACGTCGATGCCGAGCGAGCGCAACTGCGCGGCCGGCCCGATGCCCGAGCACATCAGTAGTTGCGGCGAGTTGAACGCGCCCGCGGCGAGCACGACCTCGGCGCGCGCGCCGAGCGTTTCGATCCGGCCGGCGCGCGCGATCTCGACGCCGCTCGCGCGCTTGCCGTCGAACACGACGCGCAGCACGGTCGCATCGGCGATCGTGTGCAGGTTCGCGCGCGGCCGGTCGTAGATATACGCGCGCGCGACGCTGCAGCGTCGCCCGTCGCGTTGCGTGACCTGATAGAAGCCGATGCCTTCCTGGTCCGCGCCGTTGAAATCGTCGTTCGCCTTGTAGCCCGCTTCGAGCGCGGCCTGCACGAAGCGCTTTGAAAACGGATTCTTGAAGCGCAGATCCGACACCGTCAGCGGACCGGCCTCGCCATGCCATGCATCGGCGCCGCGCTGGTTGTCTTCGGCGCGGCGGAAATACGGCAGCACCTCGGCCCACGACCAGCCGTCGCAACCGAGCCGCGCCCACTCGTCGTAATCGAGCGGATGGCCGCGCGTGTAGATCATCGCGTTGATCGCGCTCGATCCGCCGAAACCGCGTCCGCGCGGCTGATAGCCCTGGCGACCGGCGAGCCCCGGCTGCGGCGTGCTCAGGTAGCCGTAGTTGGTCTTCAGCCGGTTCGGCACCACGGCCGCGACGCCGACCGGCATGTTCACCAGCAGATTGCGCCCGGTATGCGGACCGGCTTCGACCAGCGCGATGGTCGCGTCGGGACAGCTATCCGCGAGACGGCTTGCGAGCGTGCAGCCACCCGAGCCCGCACCGACGATGATGTAGTCGTATTGCATGCGCTCCTCCTGATGGGCCGCGTTGCTCGCGGACCCTGTCCCGTGCACACTTGTCTACGTGTGTTTTCTGCGCATTGTAGGGAGCGTTTTGGGGCCGCGGCGGCTTACTGACAGAACGATTCCTCTAAACGCCGGCGGCATCGCGCCCCTATGATGCAAGTCGCGCACGCCGCCGTCTGTGGGCCGTGCGCGGCTTTCAAACATGGCGCGACGCGCGCCTTCTCCCCGCATGCAACATCACGCGCCGCGCTCGAACAGATGCGTCGAGACGCATCGCGGATGCCGTCGGCAAAGCGGCGCACAATAGCGAAAACGCGGAGACAGCAGATGGAACGGCACGGCTTCGGACAGACTCACGAGGTGACGAATCAGGCGCCTGCGCTCGCGGACTACAACCTGTTCGGGAGTGACGCCGCCTTAAGCGCGGCCGTCGATCGCGACGGCGCGAGCTGGCATCGCGAGGCGCTGCTGCGACACGGCGCGGCGCTGACGACGCCCGAGACGCTCGCGCTCGCCGAGCTCGCCAACCGCCATACGCCGGAGCTGGTCACGCATAGTCCGCGCGGCGAGCGCATCGACGCGCTCGAGTTTCATCCCGCATGGCACGAACTGCTCGCGCTGCTGCGTCGCGAAGGACTGCACGCGCTGCCGTTTTCCGATCCGCGAAGTGGCGCGATGGCCGCGCGCTGCGCTGGCTACTTCATGCATGCGCAGATCGAATCCGGCTCGCTGTGTCCACTAACGATGACCTTCGCGAGCATTCCGGTGTTGCAGCGCGAGCCCGCTCTGTTCAAGACACTGCGCGAGCAGTTGTACACGCGCGAGCACGATCCGCGCGACGTGCCGCTCACGCAGAAGCGCTCGATGATGATCGGCATGGGCATGACCGAGAAACAGGGCGGCTCCGACGTGCGCAGCAACCAGACGCGAGCGCATGCGCTCGACGGTGCCGGCGGGCGCGGCGGCGCCTACGGGCTCATCGGTCATAAGTGGTTTTTCTCGGCGCCGCAATGCGACGCGCATCTGGTGCTCGCGCGCACCGACACGCACGAGGGACTGTCGTGCTTTTTCGTGCCGCGCTTCGCGCCGGACGGCAGCAAGAACGCGGTGCAGATCCAGCGTCTGAAGGACAAGCTCGGCAACCGCTCCAACGCAAGCAGCGAAGTCGAATTTCTCGACGCGTACGGCGTGATGATCGGCGACGAAGGACGCGGCGTGCCGACCATCATCGAAATGGCGAACTACACGCGGCTCGACTGCGTGATCGGCAGCGCCGCGCTGATGCGCGCCGCGCTCGTGCAGGCGATCCATCATGCGCGGCATCGCAGCGCGTTCGGCCGGCACCTCGCCGAGCAGCCGCTGATGCGCAACGTGCTCGCCGATCTCGCGCTCGAATCGGAAGCGGCGACGGTGCTGTTCATGCGTCTCGCGCGCGCGTTCGAGCAATCCGCCGACGCGTCGTCGGCTTCATTGGCCGAACGCGCATGGCGGCGCATCGTTACGCCGGCCGCGAAGTACTGGGTCTGCAAGCGCGCGCTCGAATTCACCGGCGAGGCGATGGAAGTGTGGGGCGGCAACGGCTACGTCGAAACCGGGCCGATGGCGCGCTTCTATCGCGAGGCGCCGGTCAACTCGATCTGGGAAGGCTCGGGCAACGTGATGTGCCTCGACGTGCTGCGCGCGATGGAACGCGAGCCGCAAGCCGCGCAAGCGCTGTTCGCCGCCTGGCAGGACGTCGCGCGCGCGCATCCAGCATTGGGCGCGGCGCTCGCGCGGCTCGCCGCGACGCTGAACGGGCCAGCCGAACAGCGCGAGGCATCGGCACGACGTATCGCGCAGCAGATCGTGCTGATCGCGCAGGCCACGCTGCTCGCGCAGCACGCGCCCGCGGCGGTCGC
>NZ_JBFPKG010000419.1:0-222 GCF_040948665.1 Paraburkholderia sp. BR14320 | reverse complement strand
GGAACGCATGGTTGCACTTGTCCTTGATGTACCGAACGAGATGGTCGTGCCAGCGTGTCGCCGGTTGATTGTGAGCGACCGCATTGGCCGGTGGTGGAATCACCGGCAGCACACCACAGGTTGACCATGCCTCGGTCTGCGCAATACTGTAGTACGCGCCGTCGGCGATCACGCAGTCGACGTTCGCCTCGACTGCCAGCACCGCATTCAGACCCGCCTCGT
>NZ_JBFPKG010000418.1:0-225 GCF_040948665.1 Paraburkholderia sp. BR14320 | reverse complement strand
CGTCGGAGCGGTGCATCCATGAGCTGTTCGAGGCGCAGGTGCGGCGGGCACCGGAGGCGGTGGCGCTGGTGCATGAGAACGAGAGACTGAGCTATGGGGAGCTCAACGCGCGGGCCAACCGGCTGGCGCACCATCTGATCGCACTCGGAGTCAGGCCGGACCAGCCGGTGGGGATCTGCGTGGAGCGCAGCGCGGCGATGGTGGTGGGGCTCTTGGCGATCCTGA
>NZ_JBFPKG010000417.1:0-229 GCF_040948665.1 Paraburkholderia sp. BR14320 | reverse complement strand
GCCGCACGCCCCGCCGCATCGGCCAGCACCAGCCGCGGCGCCGCCTCCCCCAGAATCTGCCGCAGCCGCGCGCCCGGATACGCCGCATCCAGCGGCACATATGCGCCCCCCGCCTTCAGGATCGCCAAGAGCCCCACCACCATCGCCGCGCTGCGCTCCACGCAGATCCCCACCGGCTGGTCCGGCCTGACTCCGAGTGCGATCAGATGGTGCGCCAGCCGGTTGGCCC
>NZ_JBFPKG010000416.1:0-229 GCF_040948665.1 Paraburkholderia sp. BR14320 | reverse complement strand
GCGGGCCGCTCTCGCAGGTCGACTGTATCGTGCGGCCATCGAGGATGACCGCGCTGGGCTGTCCCCGACGGCCCTGTGCCACGCGTATCACCGAGCGCAGGTCGCTCACCATGCTCTCAAAGCAGCCCGCCTGCAACCACCGTTGAGTCTGCTGATACACCAGCTCCCACGGCGGGAAATCATTGGGCAGCATCCTCCACGGCGCGCCGGCACGAGCCATCCAGCGCAA
>NZ_JBFPKG010000415.1:0-231 GCF_040948665.1 Paraburkholderia sp. BR14320 | reverse complement strand
AAGCCTGAAGCGGCGCGGGCAACTCAGCCTGTATTGTCCCGACGGCGACCTGAAGGCGCTGTTCATCAACGACACGCCCTACCAGAAGGGCGTGTCGGGTCAGTCCCGGACGTACAGCGATGCGTACCTCGAACTGATCTTCATCTTCTACCGGCTGTTCGGCTGGGGCATGCGGCAGATCACCGGCCACATGCACGAATTCTGGGCGCTGCGCGGACTCGACGTCGGGGT
>NZ_JBFPKG010000414.1:0-232 GCF_040948665.1 Paraburkholderia sp. BR14320 | reverse complement strand
CACCACCTGCTCGGTGCTCAAGCCAAACGGAGGCTCACGCAGCGCCGGCAACTGTGTCCTGACCGCCTCGAGGGCCTGCTTGCCGCCACCGTTGCTGGCGATGGCCACCACCTGCTCGGTGCTCAAGCCAAACGGAGGCTCACGCAGCGCCGGCAACTGTGTCCTGACCGCCTCGAGGGCCTGCTTGCCGCCACCGTTGCTGGCGATGGCCACCACCTGCTCGGTGCTCAAG
>NZ_JBFPKG010000413.1:0-232 GCF_040948665.1 Paraburkholderia sp. BR14320 | reverse complement strand
TCAAGCCAAACGGAGGCTCACGCAGCGCCGGCAACTGTGTCCTGACCGCCTCGAGGGCCTGCTTGCCGCCGTCGTTGCTGGCGATGGCCACCACCTGCTCGGTGCTCAAGCCAAACGGAGGCTCACGCAGCGCCGGCAACTGTGTCCTGACCGCCTCGAGGGCCTGCTTGCCGCCGTTGTTGCTGGCGATGGCCACCACCTGCTCGGTGCTCAAGCCAAACGGAGGCTCACG
>NZ_JBFPKG010000412.1:0-232 GCF_040948665.1 Paraburkholderia sp. BR14320 | reverse complement strand
ATCGCGCCGTCGACGTACTACACGCATGTGGACCGCCGCGCCCATCCTGAGCTGGTGCCGGCGCGGGCCCAGCGCGACAGGATGCTCAAGGATGAGATCCGGCGGGTATGGGAAGAAAACTTCCAGGCCTATGGCGTAGACAAGGTCTGGACGCAATTGAAGCGCGAAGGCATTGTCGTGGCGCGCTGCACGGTCGAGCGGCTGATGAAGCAGATGGGCATGAGCGGTGTGG
>NZ_JBFPKG010000411.1:0-232 GCF_040948665.1 Paraburkholderia sp. BR14320 | reverse complement strand
CCACACCGCGCAGGCCCATCTGCTTCATCAGCCGCTCGACCGTGCAGCGCGCCACGACAATGCCTTCGCGCTTCAATTGCGTCCAGACCTTGTCTACGCCATAGGCCTGGAAGTTTTCTTCCCATACGCGCCGGATCTCATCCTTGAGCATCCTGTCGCGCTGGGCCCGCGCCGGCACCAGCTCAGGATGGGCGCGGCGGGCCACATGCGTGTAGTACGTCGACGGCGCGAT
>NZ_JBFPKG010000410.1:0-232 GCF_040948665.1 Paraburkholderia sp. BR14320 | reverse complement strand
GCAACTAGAGCTTTTTGACGCAAACGGCCTTGCCGAAGCTGTTCCACAGATTCACGAGGTTCGCGATAATCACGCCCTCGCGCTGCTGCGATTCGATGTTGCGCGTCAGCAGTCGCGCGCCGATACAGCGCTTGATGCGCGAGATCTGCGACTCGACCAGCGCGCGCTGGCCATACCCGTATTTGTTGCGGAACGCATGGGTGCCCTTGTCCTTGATGTACCGAACGAGATG
>NZ_JBFPKG010000040.1:0-70226 GCF_040948665.1 Paraburkholderia sp. BR14320 | reverse complement strand
AATTGGCCTCAAAACGCTTAAAGGGACGGTGAATTCGCATTGAATCTGCACAATGCGAAAAATCTTGCGACGAGAGTCGCGTAATTGGAGCGGGGCCTCTTCAACTCGGGTGTACTTCAGCAGCCTGTTAGGCGCGACATTGCAGCAGTGCAAGCCATTTGCGATGTTGCTGTGGCTGCGCGTGACTGCACCGAACTAGCAGCGTCATATCTGATCATGTCACGCGACTATGTAGCAACCACCAGGGATCTTTGGCAGCAAGGGCTGTGGAGTCTGGCCCCCGACACCAAAAAGACCTGACTCGTCGGCGCGGACCATTCACGTCAGGGCGCTCTGTCGAGTGGCCGTGCATATAAGCGTTTGCCGAACTTGACGCAGTAGATGTTCTGGCAAATGGCGCCGACATAACTCCGCACTGGATCCACACGAAGATGGCACGCGAGAATTAGGACAAGGAGGACAAGGTACTACGCGCACGAATCTCGACTCCTCGTCAATATAACCAAGCGTTCTTGCGGACGCAATCCCGTTAATTGCTAGTTTTATTTGTAGCTATAGGTTTGGTGCTCTTCGACGCCTCCGCGCCGACCTCAAGGTTACTTTTTGCGACTTCAACTTCTTGCCGACCAGCACTCCGTAGGCTTTCGCATAGAGAATCGGCAGCCGAAATCGCGGAATTCAAAGCGCTCGTGACTGGAACATTCTTGGCGACGTCCTCCACCATCGTCTGCACCTGACGGCGGCAGGCGCTACCTTGCACCTGCACAATTCGTGCGAACTCGGCCTGTGTTACCAACACGATGTCGACCGCCTGACGGCTATACGTCAGCACCCTCTCGGTCATCGGCTCAGCGAAGTTGTCTTGAAGCGCGAGCCAGTCCCGGTGCTCCTTCGACGATAGCGACTTTTGCACCAGTTCGAACATATCGACAAGCGTCGTGCAGGTCCATTGATTGTTCAATGCAGCCAGTTTCCCGACGCTCTCCACTGTCTTGTCGCCGAGATCAAAGAGGTAACCTACCGTTACGTTTTGGATTGCGGCAATCTGTTCCCGGTTCAGCATGATGAAGCTCCAGTGTGCGCGATCCGGACACGAAGGCGGCGCCTTCACGATCTTGCGACAGAGATCGCATAGTGGGTCAAAAACGCGCGCCGGATGTGGTGCGCGTCAGAATGCTCCCGGTCCGGCAACCCGTTGCTCCGGCGAGATCGGCTCAGTTGCCTACAGAATATCAGGCTCTTCTCGATTGATTTTCATCTGCTTGAATGTGTCTTGACCACCATCAAGGACTGAATCTGCGGTAGAGACTTCTCGGCGCCCACATTCGTCGGTACAGACGACGAAGCAATCGTCGATGGGGACAACTCAAGCACGTCGCTTTCGATGCTCCGCCGGCTCGTGCCGACACTCATATACCGACGGCGCGCCTGAACTCGCGCGTGGCGTTTTTCGCGCGCGCGCTGGCGTCCGGTGCGTCGGGGAGAGCAATGCACCACGCCGCGATAGCTTTGTCGGCGAGCGGCTCCCACTTGCTCACCCAAGCCGTCAGCACCGCGCGGTTCTTTTGCTCCTCGAGCGCCATGCGAACGAGTTCGGCGGCCCAACGCCGATGGCGCTGGGCGTCGATCAACTGCGCATCGGTGATGAGGCCGAGCAGCGTATCGCCGTTGTGCCGCGCAGCCACTCCGAGGCTTCGCAAAACGGTTTCTTCCACCGCCGGGCGCGCGACGAGGTTCAGCGCGGCGAAGCTCTCCGCCCAGTCCCATGCTGTGAGTGCGTGCTCGACGAGATTGCGCCAGCCCTGCCATGCCGGATCGTCCTCCCAGTAGTGCCGCTCGTCAGTGCCGAAGCCGAGGTCGCCGAACGTCTGCGACAGCTCTTTGGTGCGATACGCCGTGTGAGTGAGCCAGCGCAGCGTGTCCGCTGTCTGGTAAGCGGCGCAGTTTGAGATCGTGGAAGCGGGCGCCATCTGGGTCAGATACGCCGAGCCCATTTGCAGTGCATGGAACAGGAAGCGGGCGGGCGTGTAGTGGCGCGCGAGCGTACCCGCCCAAGTGTGTGCGAGCATGCTGTCGTGACCGCGTGCGGAGAACTGGTCTAGCAGCCCGAAGACATACGTTTCCTGCCCGTCCTGGAGCATGTTGTAGGTGCGGTAGACGAGCTCGTCAGGATCGCGGAACGCATTCCAGTCGGGCCGAGTCAGCGGGGATTCATTGCGGTTTCGCTTGAACCATTGCGCCATTTCGAAGTTCGGATCGAGCTCGAACGGCGCATCGGGATTGTCGGTCGTGTAGTGCAGATTGGTCGTGACGATCTCGTACTCGCTTGGCTTGCGCCGCCGGGCCGCCAGATGGCTCCATGTTTTCAGTGGCTTGAGGACTTCTGTCATGATTGTCTCCAGTTAAGAAAAGGTCTGCAGAGGTCGTTTTCGCAGCGGTGACTCCACACTCATCGCAGTCTGAACGGCCACGACATTCTTGTGTTGAGATTTCCCAGCAGAGTCACCCATCAGGTGCCGTGCCGGTGAAACACATGACCGCACCGGCCAGATCTTCAGCGTTTCGCAAAGCTCTGCGCAACATCCATAAATCGCTCAGAGCAGACCGCGTCGTCTGGACAGCATTTTTTCACCAAACCCATATATCGGGCCCTCGCATAGCCGAACTGTCGCTTGATGATGGGAAAGGGATGCTTAACCTTGGCACGGGTCTCTGCCTTGAGCCGGTCGATGTGATCGTGTATAGCGTCCAGATGATCGCTCTGGTCCAGTGCACGATGCCGCCGTCGAGACCCCGGAACTCGCGATACAGCGCCTCTTCCATTGCAGGGTCCGACAGAGCGAACCTGTGCTGCATAAACCGAATTTGCGGCATCGTCGCGACCGGGAAAAGTGGTCGTCCGTTTTTGCCTCGCGGATAAATGCGGCTCGATCAGCACAAATCAGCTCCGACCAAGGCACAACACGCCGCATCGCCTCGAGAAGATTCGGACTTCCACGTGGTTGAAAGATCCAGGGAACTGCGACAATACACTTCTACCCAATTAATTCGCGATGCTTCCAAGATAGCTGAACGGGCGTCAATGCCAGGACTTCGACAGACCTTCCTTAAAGCGTCTTTTCGTAGTAGAAACGCACATACTCGTCGGTCGTCTCGATGCGGCCCGCGAACGAGCTGAGATTGACTTCGAGTTCGGACATCCTGAACGGCCGACCCAGCGCTTCCTCCAACGTCGCGCGGCATAGGATCAGTTCGCCGTCCGCGTCGATGCGTACATATGCGAGCTTGTCGTCCACGCGGATCACCTTGCCGGGGTTGTCCTCGTGCGCGGCTTCGATGACGCCGGCCGTGATGCTGCTCGCGCGAAGCACGGGACCCACGCGGTTGTTACGGTAAGCTTCGGCGGTCTTGTCAACGATCATGCTGTGTTCCCCTGCGGACTCAGGAATGGGCAAAGAGCGCATGAACGCCTTCTACGGCAATCAGAAGATCGTCGCCTTGGAGCTTCACGGCATATTCGGCGAGACGACAGTCACCCGGATTGATTCCTTTGCCCGTATTTGCGTCGAAGGTCCACTGATGAGCCCGGCACGTCAGCACGCGGCCATCGAATTTTCCTTCAACGAGCCGAATGTCGTGGTGCGGACAAATGCCCTGAAAGCCGCGCGGCTCGCCGCCTTCGGGACGTACCAACACGATCACGTGGCCATCCACTTCCACCTCGGTCATCTCCGCTTCCCACAGGTCATCGAGAGTGCAAATTTTCCGAAATTTCATGTCGCCCTCAATCATCGCAAAAGATGAATTCCAGCGTTTCCATCGGCTTGATGTCGGTCTCGGCGAGTTTCGCGTTGCGCGGATAGAACTGCTTGCTACCTTGGCGGCGCACGCGGATCACCTTGTCGGGTTGAGGCGCTACTCGCCGGCCCACCGAATGATGAGATGCTGCGGCGGCGATCTCGTCCATGGAATTGTCGGTATCCACGGTTACGAGTTGCAATACAAAGTCGTACTGAAAATTGGAAATCACAGGGACAAGAGCCATATCGCCCTCCATTGAATCGCCGCTCATGCAGCCTTTTCTTCGTAAAGCTTGTCGCAGTACGCCTTGACCCACGCGTAATGGTGCGCGTCATCGCCAATTTCGCCCGGTGCGAGTTCCATGTACTTCAACGCACCCCTCAGGTCGGGTGGCTGGATCTGCCCAGCCAGTAAGCGATCAACGAGCGCGAGGTGATTGCGGTAGCGAACGGGATCCTGCTGGAACACCCAGCGATCAATTTCCGAGTTGAAGTGATACGTGCGGCCGTTGTAGTCGAGCGGATAGTCCTTTACATTCCAGCCATTGCCAGGGATCGCGCAGATGGGCAACTGGCTCATGTTGCAGACGATCGGCAGCGTCTCGGGAACGGTGAGCTCAGGCTTGCCGGCAAGCAGGTTATCGATTATGACATCCCACACTTTGCCGAACGTGTCGTTCCAGCCGGGATATTTATCTTCGAGCCAGTCGCGGCACTCAGGTGTAATGCCGGCAGCAGGATTCCACCACACGGTAGGCCGCCAGAACCAGATAGCCAATTGGTACGCATGGTGCTGGTAGTCGAACTCGCTAACGATCTGTTCCCAGTACCATGGCAGGTCGAGTCCGAGGTCGATCAGGGTGCGTTCGAACTGACCTACGATCCATTCCCGCATGAATTCCTTGAACGACTGCTTGCGATGCACGAGTGGCGTGGCGTAATCCATCGAGGAGCCCGTGAGCAGGCAGAACAGACGCCACGCGCGCGCGATGGCGACATCAACGAGCTTTTGAGCATGCTCTTTACGGCCGTTGGCGATCAGGATCTGCAACGCGGGACCCCCGATTTGCGCATGGCGCGACTCATCTGTCTGAATGCTGGAAATCAGGCTTGCAAAAGTGAAGTCGCCCGCTTCGGCGGCATTGGCCGCGAGGCCGAGAAACTGCATGTTGGTAAAACCCGTCTCGAACGCGAAGGTTAGCATGACTGCGATTTCGATCGCACTGCGCGACATGAACAGGTCATCGAACGCGCTGCGCGCGGCAATCGCACCCCACGCGTTGGTGTGATACGCCTTGTGGGCCCAATCGAACTGCCGATCCTTGGGACAGTAGTCGTGAGGGAAGTAAAGCTGCAACTGACCATGACGATTCTCGTCGAGCATGCCGAAGGTGGCCATATTGCGCATGCCGGGCGCACGGCCGAAACGTACCATTCGGGCCTCGGCGCTCATCGCCGCATATTCGCCGAGCGCAATTGCCCCGTAGTGCGCCTTCAGAATGGAGAGCCACCCCGGATCGGCGTCCTCGAACATGCGGCTACGCTCAAGTGCCTCCTTGACTGAATATGCGCCAGCATCCTTCTCACGCTGGATGCGCACATACTCGGGATACGACGTCTTGTAGGGCTCGTCGTAGGTTTCCCAACTCGCCATGGGAATGCCTTGCGCCCCAGACATGAGATCGGGAAAGAGCTCCGACTCCGTCACATATCTTGGGGTCCAGTTGGTGGCACGTGCAATGTCATACCATGCGGCTCGTTCCAGTAACGCCATCGTGATGCCTCCTTTTGGAATGGGCGATGCGTCTTCCCGGCACGATGCGCACTCCACCGGGCCCCTTGGGAACGCAAGATCAATGCCAATCCGCGGCGTTGCTTTCTTGGCGATCGAGGCGACAAATCTGAGAGCCGCGGCGGAGCGAAAGGGGAACCGAAATTGCGCAGGTATAGCGAGTAGGACATGTACCACCGCATGCACAGCATGGCCGCATCCACTGGGTGACGACAGCGTTTGGGCACTGTGGCGGCGCTATCAAGATGCGGGGGTGAATCTTACCGCAACGCAGCGCCCTACCGCGACACTGCATTGAGATGGTAAGCCGGCAGTTGTCGAGGTCCAGGACGATGAGTGACTTCCGCCGTAAAGGCCCTTTGATCGTTTAGTCCAGCACGGCCCCACTCTGCACACAAGCGCACAACGAGCATCGAGTTGATAAGCGTCGGGCGAAGTTAAGCGGTCGTTGCGAGATAACCGCCGCCTTAATTCTCCGTTGTCGGGGCAACCTCAGTGTTGCATCTCCGACGTTGTCGGACATGCAACATCTCCCAGCGCAAGAATGATACTTCACGCAACGCTGATCAAGTCGACCGCAGAGGTACTGCGAGCGTTATAGATCGGGGTGGATCCGGAGGACAGAACAGGATGAAGCCGCCGACGCTATCGACGGCCGCTGAAGGTGCTGCTTTCGAGACACACCACAAACGGACGCGACGCGATAAGTTTCTCGCGATGAATGCAGTTTCGTCGTGTGGGCTGAGCTTTGCGCGGTGGTCGAGCCGTATTATCCGAGGTGCGGCAATGGCCGCCCGCCGATTGACCGGGAGCGCATGCTGCGCCTTCATTCTATCCGGCACTGCTTCAACCTGGCCGATTTCGCTTGTGAAGACGCGCAAGACTAGCAATGGTACTTCGGCGCGAAGCTATACATCGACGAGGATAGCAAGAGTGGCCCGGTGCACAGCGTAGTACCGGCCAACGTGCATGAAAAGCTTCCACTGCCGCAATTGCTACACGGCCATGAGCGGAAGGTCTACGCTAACAGCGCTTACGCCAGCCAGAAGGCTAATCCACAGCAAAGCAGCACACCCACCGCGCGTGTGAAGTCAATACGGTGCAGCGCGGCGAGAACTGCCACAAGTCGAGGATCCGCGCACGCGTGGAGCATGTCTTCGCAGTGGCCAATCGATGCGGGGTTTCGCGAAGGTGCCTACCACGGTTAGCGCAGAGTACGAACCTGGCTTCATAGCTTTGGCGCGCGCCAATCTCTACCTGTCGGGCACGCGATTGATGGCACAAGTGCGTCCGTAATGGACGAAAGGCGCCCCAAAAGCCGAGGTGTATCTGGAGTATGGTCGGCGTCACGACCTGAACACCTCCACAATGCCGACACGTCGCAAATTCGGCGACTTTTTCAGCCTAGCCTTAACGTGACAACGCCGACATATGTCGTCGAGAATTGGACAAACAAGACAGGGCACTCGAAGAATTTATCGAGCTTTCTCGGCAATTTTTCCAGTTTCACGCCGTGCGAAAAGGTGGCGCATAGGTTGATTCGTGAACCTCCTCCCAGATATTTTGCTTCGTTCTCTGAAGATGCCGTACTGGCTGACCTTTGTCAGACGAACGGCCCGTCGCCACTATGAGAAGGTTTTGTCGGCGCAGCACGTGGTCCTTCCCGCTTCCGCCTCAATTATGGGAAGCGCCGCGGAACATTTTTTTCGTTAGGGAGCCGCGACGCCAAGGTCGGCACGAATCTTGTTATTTTCAAAACGCTTCACCGACAGCGAGACGCCGAAGACGCGTTCGTATGCCAGCTTCGCGGGGCCGAACGCCATCAAGGGACCACATAGTGATCGAAACGTTTTATGAAGTCATGCGACGCCAAGGGATCTCGCGCCGTAGCTTCCTCAAATTCTGCTCGCTGACGACAACGTCGCTCGGCCTCGGGCCTGCGTTCATGCCGAAGATTGTCCACGCAATGGAGACCAAACTGCGCACGCCGGTGCTCTGGCTACATGGACTCGAATGCACCTGCTGCTCAGAGTCGTTCATCCGCTCGGCGCACCCGCTGGCGAAGGACGTCGTGCTTTCAATGATCTCGCTCGACTACGACGACCTCTTGATGGCTGCCGCGGGACACCAGGCCGAGGCGATCCTCGAAAACGTGATGGAGAAGTACCGTGGCAACTACATCCTCGCCGTCGAAGGCAATCCGCCGCTGAATCAAGACGGTATGAGCTGCATTATCGGCGGCAAGCCATTCGTCGATCAGTTGCGCCGTGTGTCGAAGGACGCGAAGGCTGTGATCTCGTGGGGGTCGTGCGCGTCGTGGGGCTGCGTGCAGACGGCCACGCCGAACCCGACGCAGGCGGTGCCAATCCACAAGGTGATCACCGACAAGGCGATCATCAAGGTGCCCGGCTGTCCCCCGATCGCCGAGGTGATGACGGGCGTCGTCACCTACATGCTGACGTTCGACCGGATACCGGAGTTGGATCGCCAAGGCCGTCCGAAAATGTTTTACAGCCAGCGCATTCACGACAAGTGCTACCGCCGTCCGCATTTCGACGCGGGCCAGTTCGTCGAGTCGTGGGACGACGAAGCGGCACGGCGCGGCTACTGCCTCTACAAGGTCGGCTGCAGGGGCCCGACGACCTACAACGCCTGCTCGACCGTGCGTTGGAACGGCGGCACGAGCTTCCCCATTCAGGCGGGCCACGGCTGCATCGGCTGCTCTGAGGAAGGATTCTGGGACAAGGGCTTCCTCTACGATCGGCTCACCCGGATCGATCAGTTCGGAGTCGAAGCGAACGCCGACAAGATCGGCGCTACCGCGGCCGTCGTGGTGGGCGCCGCCACTGCTGCGCATGCAGCCGCTTCGGCAATTCAGCACGCCAGGTCGAAGCAGGACTCTATGGACGACCGCGACGGCCAATAGCTACACCTCGCGTCGGGGTGCAGCCGACAAGCACAGGAAGCCGCAAAAGAAAAGCAACCATGACAGCCATTTCGAACCCAGGATTTCAGCTCGGTAGGAACGGACGCCGGATCGTCGTCGATCCAGTCACACGCATCGAAGGCCATATGCGCGTCGAGGTCAACGTTGATTCGAACAACGTGATCCGCAACGCCGTTTCCAGCGGCACCATGTGGCGTGGCCTTGAAGTCATTCTCAAGGGGCGCGACCCGCGCGACGCATGGGCGTTCGTCGAGCGTATCTGCGGCGTATGCACGGGATGTCACGGGCTCGCCTCCGTGCGCGCCGTCGAGGACGCGCTCGACATCCGCATTCCGCCCAACGCGCACCTGATCCGCGAGATCATGTCGAAGACATTGCAAGTGCACGACCACGTGGTGCACTTCTATCACCTGCACGCGCTCGACTGGGTCGACGTGTTGTCGGCGCTCAAGGCCGACCCCAAGTTAACGTCCGAGTTGCAACAGCGCATCTCGCCCAAGCATCCGATGTCGTCACAGGGCTATTTCCGCAATGTGCAGACGCGTCTACGCAAGTTCATCGAAAGCGGCCAGCTCGGTCCGTTCATGAACGGCTACTGGGGCAACTCCGCGTACGTGCTGCCGCCAGAAGCGAATCTGATGGCCGTGACGCACTACCTCGAAGCGCTCGACATGCAAAAGGAGTGGGTCAAGATCCACGCGATCTTCGGCGGCAAGAATCCGCACCCGAACTACCTCGTAGGGGGCGTGCCTTGCGCGATCAATATCGGCAGCGACCTAGCGGCCGGCGCACCCATCAACATCGAGCGCCTAAACTTCGTCAAGTCGCTCATCGACGATGCGATCACCTTCTGCCGCAACGTCTATGTACCCGATCTGCTTGCAATCGGCACGATCTACAAAGCACGCGGCTGGTTGCATGGCGGCGGCCTGGCCGCGACCAACGTGATGGACTACGGCGCGTATCCGCTCGTCAACTACAACCCATCCACCAACCAGATGCCGGGCGGAGCCATCATCAACGGCGACTGGAACACGCTCCTGCCAGTTGATCCGCGCGACCCCGAGCAAGTGCAGGAATTTGTCGCCCACTCCTGGTATCAATACCCTGACAACTACCGCGGGCTGCATCCTTGGGACGGCATTACCGAACCGCACTACGAGCTCGGACCCAACACGAAGGGCACGCGCACCGCAATCGAGTCGATCGACGAGAGCGCAAAGTACTCGTGGATCAAGTCGCCGCGCTGGCAGGGGCACGCGATGGAAGTCGGACCGCTCGCGCGCTACATCCTCGGCTACGCACACGCGGAGCAGAGCAATCCGCATTGCGGCCGTATCAAGGAACAGATTGAGGCCTCCCTCCTTGCCGTGAACCAGGGCATGCCAAAGCTGCTCGGCTTGCCGGAAAGCTCGCTTGGCGTGAAGCAACTGCTGCCGACCACCATCGGCCGCACGCTCGCCCGCGCGCTCGAAGCGGAGTATTGCTCCGAGATGATGGCGGACGACTGGCAAAGCCTCTTACAAAACATCCGCAACGGCGATACCTCGACCGTGAACCTGGACAAGTGGGACCCTTCGACGTGGCCAGCCGAGGCGAAGGGCGTGGGCGCGGTCGCCGCGCCGCGCGGCGCGCTCGGCCACTGGATCAGGATCAGGGACGGTCGCATTGAGAACTACCAGTGCGTCGTTCCGAGCACTTGGAACGGCAGCCCGCGCGACGCGAAAGGGCAGATCGGCGCGTTCGAAGCGAGCCTCATGGACATGCCCGTGGCGAACGTCGAGCAGCCCGTCGAGATCCTGCGCTCGCTGCACTCGTTCGACCCTTGCATGGCTTGCTCGACGCACGTGATGAACGCGGACGGTGCGGAAATGACCGCCGTGACTGTGCGATAACCCCACCAGACCGCCACAGCGCCTGCGCTCGCCGGCGCCGCGCGGCAGGAAAGGATGATGACGATGCAATCGTATTCTCGATGCGAAAAGGCGGCTGACTTTGTTTCGTCCACCGAGGCAATTTACGTGCACGAAGCGCCGGTACGCGTCTGGCACTGGATCAACGCAGTGTCGATCGTCGTGCTGGCGTTGACCGGCTATCTTATCGGCGCCCCGCTTCTCACACAGCCCGGCGAGGCGAGCGCGAATTTTCTGATGGGCTATATCCGCTTTGTGCATTTCACCGCGGCCTACCTGTTCGCAATCGGGCTTGCGGGCCGCGCGTATTGGGCGATTGTCGGCAATCGCCATGCGCGCGAAATGTTCTGGGTGCCGGTATTCTCGCGCGAGTACTGGATGGACATGCTCACCATGCTGCGTTACTACTCGTTCCTCGGGCCCACGCCGCGCCAGTTCAGCGGGCACAATCCGTTATCGCGATTTGCGATGTTTTTCGTGTTCTTGCTGATCTCACTCTTCATGATCGTGACCGGTTTCGCACTGTATGGCGAAGGCGCGCAGGCCGGCTCTTGGCAGCAGATTGCGTTTGGCCAGGTATCCACGCTGATCGGCCAGTCGCAGGCCGTGCACACGTGGCATCGCCTCGGCATGTGGGCGATCATGATGTTCGTTATCGTGCATGTCTATATGGCGATCCGCGAAGACATCATGGCCCGCCAGAACATGGTCGGCACGATGATATCGGGCTACCGTACCTTCAGGAAGTGAGGTTGCAATGCTGACTTGCCCAAAAACCGGCGTGCCTGCCATCGTCGTACTCGGCATCGGCAACTTGCTGTGGGCCGACGAGGGTTTTGGCGTGCGCTGTATCGAGGCGCTTGAGCAGCACTTCGAGTTTGCCCCGCACGTGAGCCTCATAGACGGCGGCACGCAAGGGCTGTGTCTGGTCCAGTACGTCCAGGCGGCCGACAGTCTGCTCATTTTCGACGCGGTCGATTACGGTCTCGCGCCGGGCACGCTGAAGATCGTTGAGGATGACGACGTACCGGCGTTCCTCGGCGTGCGCAAGATGAGCCTGCACCAGACCGGCTTCCAGGAGGTACTAATGCTCGCGCGCCTGACAGGCCGGTATCCACGCCGCGTGCTGCTGATCGGCTGCCAGCCGGACGAAGTGGCCGATTTCGGTGGCAGCCTGCGACCCACCATTAAAGCATCGCTCGAGCGCGCGCTCGAACTTGGCCTCGAGCGCCTTGCCGCATGGGGCGGAGAGCCCACGCCGCGCCACACCCCGTTACATGCCGACGATGCGGTCACGCTGCCGCATCTCGCGCTTTCGCGCTACGAAGGCGAGCGGCCCAGCGAGGCCGATGCGTGCCGCACCGGCGACGAGCGCGTGCTGCTGCGCATGCGCCGCAAGGAGCCGTCGTCGTGTGTATAGGCGTGCCGATGCGGGTGGTCGAGGTGCAGGGCTTGCGGGCGCTGTGCCACGGACGCAGCGGCCACCGCCGGATCGACACTTCGCTAGTTGGTCCATGCAGCGCCGGTGAATGGCTGCTGGTTTTTCTCGACACGGCGCGCGAGAAGCTCGACGGGACACGCGCGGCAGAAATCGACGCGACGCTCTCGCTCGTGGAACTGGCGCTGGAGGGAGATGCCGCCATGGCCCGAGCGAGCCCGAATTTTGAATTGCCGTCCGCGCTCGGCGTGGACGATTTGACCCGGTTGACCTCCAACGCGCAACCGGCGCATGGCCGTCACGGGTCCTCCGAGGAATCGCCATGACAAATACGAACGGTACCGCGCTTGACGCGACGTCCGTGGTGCAGCGGCTAACTGATGGCAGACACGCCGTGTCCGTGGACGAACGAAAGGTAGGCGATTGGGTTGCGGACGCCGGCGAATGTGTAGCGCTGCTCACGGCTGCCGGGACGCGCTTTCCCGACTTCCTCGACGTGGCCGTGGTGCTGCCCGAGCTCGCGCGCCGCGTGTGGCGGTGGCCGTGGTCCACGTTGCTGTGGCTGCACGCCGGCGCTTATGTCACGAGGCTCTCCAGTATGACGGACTGGAATGACTACGTGGCAAACGTCGCACGTGCGCTCGGGCAGCCGACTACGCGGACGCCATGGGTCGGCATTCCCGGCCGCACCGTCGGCGCTTCGCCCGGCTGTCACGAATTGTCGATCAATCTTTGGGGTCGTTGATCGTGTCCATGAGTCCATTTCCCATTCCCGTCGCGCCTTTCCGCCCGGGAAACCAAGCCGAGAGCGATGCGGTGCTCGACTATCTGCCGATGCCGCAAGGCATGCGCATCTATGTGGCGCCGACGCTGCCTGAGCGCTGCAATGCGCGGGCACTCGACGGCGCGCGCGGCGTGCTTCGCAACGTATTAGGCGTACTGGCGGCATACGAACCTGGTACGCCGTCCGAAGCCATCGATCTGACGCCGTACGATCGAGCAACGCTGCGCGTTCTCAACGACGTGCTGGGCGAGGGCGAGGTCAGCGCGCACGTCGACGGCGCGCAGCGGAGCGGCGGGCTGATCCAGGAGACTGTGTTTGCCGGCCTGTGGCGCGTAGTCGAGCGGAATGGCGCGCGCCCGGTCGACCGGCTCGAGATCGGCGCGGCCCCCGCGATGCTTGCCCAGCCCAAAGACCCGGCGCAGCCGATGATGCCGTTGCCGGACATGCTGCCGCTCGACGTGATGAACGCGCCGTCGATCCTGAGCGAAGTACGCGATTCCGCCGCGCGCTGGCGCGCCGGGCATGCGCCCCACATCGTCAACCTTACGCTCCTGCCATTGTCGCCGGGGGATCAGCAACTGATCGACGCCGTGCTGGGCGAAGGCGCGGTGCAGATCTTGTCGCGCGGCTACGGAAATTGCCGGGTGGGCAGCACGGCGATCGCGAACTGCTGGCGTGTTGCATATTTCAACTCGCAGGACATGATGATCCTGAACACGATCGAGATCACCGATCTGCCAGAGGTCGTGCGCGCCGCGCCGGAAGACCTCGCGGATTCGCGCGAGCGCTTGACCCAGTTGATCAACTGGATGGGTGAGGTGTGACGATGGACGAGCGAACGAAGCAATTCGAGGGCTGCCATCTCGGCGCCAGCAGCCCAATCGCGACGCACACGTGCCTCGAATGCAAGTTCTGCTGGTGGATCCACCATCCCGAACAAGGCGATCCGGTCTTGCAGATTCCTCCGCACGCGAGGTTCGCGGCGCTTCAGGCGCACTGGCGCTGCCGCGTTTATGGCCGCGCGCCGGATCAGGTCATTTTTCTTGTGGGACGCGGATTGACCGTGCGTGCAATCCAGCGAAAGGTCATACACGGCGATCCAAGGGTGGCTAGGCTTGTAGCGCACTTCGAAACGGCCGCAACCAGTGCGATGCCTGACATGCCGGTCGTGAAACTCGCCTTGCGTATCGAGGGGACCGGCTTTGAGCCGGTGCCCGGCGAGACCGGGGCCCGATGCGGTTGGTTCGGGATGCCGATCACGCCATGGTCCATGAGGCCCCTCTCGTTCCCCGGCGCGGTGCGGGACTCGGTGGAATGTCCGCGGCCGGCCGGCAAAGCGCACTTGCGCGTTGGCGACGTCGATTTCAAATGGCTCGGCGCGCACGCGCAAGACGTCGGAGCCTATGCGTGCTGCTCGCTCTTTTTGCCGATGCTCGAATTCCCCAGACAGAAGAGCGCCACATCGGGCGGTGTCCCATGCGTGTCGCGTCATGCGCTCCTGCTGCGGCCGGCCGCGTTCGGGAGCGCTCCATGACCGCGCCGATGCTGGCAGCATTGGCCGCACAGTACCGGGTGCGCCCCGGCCGGCACGACAGCATTGCGGGCGGGCGCCCACCACTGGCCGCCGCGCTGCTGCGCGGGCAACCGGTAGCAACTGCTGCGGCGCGGCTGTCGGCGCTGTTCTCGTTGTGCGGACTCGCGCATAGGCTCTGCGCAGAATTTGCCGTCGGCGCAGCGGGCGCTTCAGTGGAGCACAAACGCGACGATGTGACCAACGCCGCTCATGCCGCAATGCTCATGCGTGAGACGCTCGCCGTGCATCTTCGCTGCATGTGGACCGACTGGCCGGTGCGGCTGGCCGCCGCCGCGCCGCATACGCTGCCCGACGTCGAGTCGGTTGACTCTTCCGACTGGCTGGAGCGGCACGTTCTGGGCATGCCTGCGCAAAAGTGGCTCGCGCACTGGACGGACGATCCGCGTGGCTGCTTAGCGGCGTGGTGCGCACGAGCCGCGACGTTCCCGGCCCGGTTGCTGGCAGCCTGCCGCGCGCACGCCGATACGATGCGCGCTACGCCGCGGCCGCTCATCATCGACGAAACGCGGTTAAGCGAACTGGCCGCGGCGATTGCCGAGAGTCCGGTGTTCGCGCACGCGCCCGTACAACGCGGCCTGCCCGCGGAGACCGGCGTGTGGACACGTAGCGACGATCCGCGCGCGCTGGAATACGACACGCCTTGGCTGCGGATTGGCGCGCGCGTCGCGGAGGTGGCGCGGCTGGCAGCGGGCGACGACGGGCCAAGTGCGCTTCGCTTTGGCGCGCGAACGTGCGCGCCCGGCGAGGCGCTCGGCTGGTGCGAGATGTCGCGCGGCGTGCTGCTCCATTGGGTGCGCCTCGCGCCAGGCGATGCGGCGCGCATCGAGGACTATCGCGTGGTCGCGCCGACTGAGTGGAACTTCCACGGCCAAGGCACGCTCGCGCAAGCCTTGTCGCGACTGGATCCGGCGTGCGGCGATGGAACGTTCGCCGCGCGCGTAGGCGCGTGGATGGGCGCGTTCGATCCCTGTGTCGCCTATGTGGTCGACACGGACGGCGCGTGAGCACAAGGATCGAGACAAGGCCCCGAATACTGAGCTGAATGGAAGCCAAGGTATGCATGAAGTAAGTCTGGCCGGCGGCGTGCTTGCGTTGGTCGAAGCGGCAGCCGAGCGTGAGAGCTTTGTCCGCGTGAAGGTGCTGAGGCTTGAAGTCGGACGCCTCGCTGGCGTCGATGTCGAGACGCTGCGCTTCGCCCTCGAAGCGATCGCGCCCGGCACCTGCCTTTGCAGCGCACGCGTCGAGATCGACGAACCTTCGGGAAGCGCGTGGTGCATGAACTGCAACGCGACCGTGGCGCTGGCCACGCGGGGCGCCCCCTGCGCGCACTGCGGCGGCTACTGGCTCCAGCCGAACGGCGGCACAGAGTTGTGCATCGTCGATCTGATCGTCGACGATGCCTAACAATCATCGGATTAGCGCAAGGAGAAGCAACATGTGCATAGGATGCGGGTGCACCACCACAGGCGATCGGCAAAACACCGCTCAGCGGCGCGAGTGCGCGTATGCGCAGGGCCAGTCCGACACTCATTCCCACTCCCACCGGACGCCACCGGGCAAAGACCTGCACTACGGCCTCGGGCCCGCGGGCCTCACGGTGCCCGGCCTAGACCAGGGCCGCACCATCAAGCTCGAGCACGACGTGCTTGGCGAAAACAATCGCCATGCCGCCGTCAACCGGCGGCACTTCGCGCAGCATGGCGTGCGTGCGCTCAATCTAGTGTCGAGCCCGGGCTCGGGGAAAACGACCCTGCTGTGTGCGTCGATCGCCGTGCTGCGCGAGCGCATACCCAGCTTGCCCATCGGTGTGATTGAGGGCGACCAGCAGACGGCAAACGACGCCGAGCGCATCCGCGCGGCCGGTGCGCCAGCGATCCAGGTGAACACGGGAAAGGGCTGCCATCTCGACGCCGCGATGATCGCCGCGGCCTTCGGACGGCTTCCGTTGCACGATCATCGCCTTTACCAGGACCAAAAGCACGAGCGTGAATACGTACCGCTCACGCACGACGCCCCGTGCAGCGTGCTCTTCATCGAGAACGTAGGCAATCTCGTCTGCCCCGCGCTCTGGGACCTCGGCGAGGAGGCGAAGGTCGTGATCGTCTCGGTAACGGAGGGCGAAGATAAGCCGCTCAAGTATCCCGACATGTTCGCCGCCGCGCGCCTCATGATCGTCAACAAGATCGACTTGCTGCCTTATGTACACTTCGACGTCGAGCAGTGCATCGCGTATGCGCGCCGCGTGAATCCGTTCCTCGAAGTGATCTGGCTCTCGGCCACGACCGGCGAAGGCCTCGATGCGTGGCTCGACTGGATCACGAGTGCGCGCGACTCGATTGCCGAGCGCATTGGCGTGCTGGAGAGCAACCTTGCGGCGCAGCGTGCGCGAAAGCATCGCGCCGGAGGCGAGGCATGACGGCGCGTGTGCAGAACCTACCCCATACCCTCGGCGAACGGACGGTGCTCGCCACCGGCGCATGGCTGAAGAACGCTGCGTGCCTGTGCATCGGCGGCGACGTTCACTGGTCGATGCTACACGGCGATCTCGACGATCCGGAGCACTGTGTGGCGCTCGACACATCGGTGGCGGCGCTTGTTGAGAGCGCCGAGCGCGCGGGGCAGCCCGTGCGCATGATCGCGCACGATCTGCATCCCGACTTCTACAGCACGCGCGTCGCGCTCGAATTGGGTGAGCGGCTTGGCGTGCCGACCGTCGGCGTCCAGCATCATCACGCGCATATTGGCGCGGTTGCGGCCGAGCATGGGCTGCGCGAGCCCGTGATCGGCCTCGCGCTCGACGGCGTGGGCTTCGGCACGGACGGCGCCGCATGGGGCGGTGAGCTGCTGGAGGTGGCGCCCGCCTGCTGGCGGCGCCTCGGCAGTCTCACGCCACTCGCGCTACCCGGTGGCGACGTCGCGGCGCGCGAGCCTTGGCGAATGGCCGCCGCCGCCCTGCACGCGCTCGGGCGCAGCGCCGAAATCGGGCCGCGACTCTCGGCCGCCGTGGGCGCGACCGCGGCGCGCACGGTCGGCGTCATGCTCGCGCGCGGCCTCAATTGCCCGCCTAGCACCGGTGCGGGTCGCTGGTTCGATGCGGCGGCGGGACTGCTCGGCGTGTGCCTGCGCCAGCGCGCCGAATCCGAGGCGGCCATCGCGCTCGAAAGGCTCGCGAGCGGCTACCTCGTCGCGCACGAGGCCCCCGATGTGGCGGGCCTGTGGCGCATCGCGGACAACGGCGAGCTCGACCTTCGTCCGCTCCTCGTCAAGTTGCTCATGCTCGCGGACGCCGGCGAAGCCGCGTGCGGCGCGGCCGTCTTTCATGTTGCGCTGGCCAAGGCGCTCGCCCAATGGGCCGCGCTTGCCGCGCAGGGGCGCGCCGTTCTGTTTGGCGGCGGCTGCTTTGCTAACCGGCTGCTCACTGCGCATATACGGGAGTCGCTCGCCGCGCACGGCGTGCGCACCCTCATGCCCGACACGGTGCCCTGCGGCGACGCCGGGCTAGCGCTTGGCCAGGCTTGGGTTGCCGCATATGGTCCGCAGATGTTGTCGATGCCTACGACCGCAAGAGGAGTCAGTCCATGTGTCTAGCAATGCCGGCACAGCTCATCGACCGGTCCGACGCCGAAACGGGCGTCGTCGAGCTCGGGGGCGTTCGAAAGACGGTCTCACTCGCGCTCGTACCCGACGTGCGCCTAGGGGACTTCGTGGTCGTGCATGTCGGCTTCGCGCTTGGCATGATCGATCCCGAAGAGGCCGAGCGCACGCTCGCGCTGTTCAGCGAGGTCGCTCGGTCGCTCGGCGACACACCCATCGTCCAGTCGGGAACGGCGCAATGAAGTACGTCGACGAATTCCGCGACGACGAACTCGCCGCGCGCATTGCTGGGCGCATTCAGGCGGAGACGCTGACCGAACGCCGCTATCACTTCATGGAGTTCTGCGGCGGTCACACGCACGCCATTTCCCGCTTCGGCGTGGCCGATCTTCTACCCGGTAACGTGTTTATGATCCACGGTCCCGGCTGCCCAGTTTGCGTGTTGCCGATCGGGCGCATCGATCTCGCGATTCGCCTCGCGCTCGAACACGACGTGATCCTCTGCACGTATGGCGACACGATACGCGTGCCTGCCTCGTGCGGTCTATCGCTCCAGCGCGCCAAGGCGCGCGGGGCGGACATCCGCCTTGTGTATTCTCCGCACGACGCGCTGCGCATCGCGCGCGAGCATCCGGAACGCGAGGTCGTCTTTTTTGCAATCGGCTTCGAGACCACTGCGCCGCCTACCGCGCTCGTCGTGAGGGAAGCGGCAGACTGCGGCGCGGAGAACTTTAGCGTGCTGTGCTGCCATGTACTCACGCCCGCGGCGATGACACATCTGCTCGCCGAGCCGTCCGCCGACGCGAACGCGGTGCTGCTCGACGGCTTTGTCGGTCCCGCGCACGTGAGTGTTGTGATCGGCTCGGCGTCTTACGAGGCGTTCGCGCAGAGGTATCGCAAGCCGGTCGTGATTGCCGGGTTCGAGCCCCTCGACGTGCTGCAGGCGATCCTCATGCTGGTGCGTCAAGTCAACGATGGTCGCGCGGAGGTCGAGAACGAGTTCACGCGCGCTGTCACACGCGCGGGCAACGCCGCCGCGCAGGCGCTCATACAGGAGGTGTTCGAAACGCGGGAGTCGTTCGAGTGGCGCGGCCTGGGCGAGGTCCCATTGAGCGGGCTGCGCATTCGCCCGAAGTACGCGCGCTACGACGCCGAGGTCCGCTATGAACTCGTCTACCGCCCGGTCGCCGATCACCTCAAATGCGAGTGCGGGGCGATCCTGCGAGGTCTAAAACACCCGCGCGACTGCACAATGTTCGGCACGGTCTGCACGCCCGAGAATCCCATGGGCTCGTGCATGGTGTCCAGCGAAGGCTCTTGCGCCGCGCACTATTCCTATGGTCGCTCGAAGGACATTCGAGTCGTCGAAGCATGAGCCCAGTCCACACATCCCCGGTGAAGCCCGCCTACGTGCGGCCCCTAGACTTTCGCGACGGCCGCATCGACATGGGCCACGGCGCGGGTGGCCGCGCATCGGCGCAATTGACCCGCGAGCTGTTCGTCGCGAGCTTCGATAACGAATGGCTGCGCCAAGGCAACGACCAGGCCACCTTCGCGCATCTCGCGCCCGGGCCCGGCGAGCGCATCGTGATGACCACCGACGCGCACGTCGTCTCGCCGCTTTTCTTTCCCGGCGGCGACATCGGCAGCCTCGCCGTGCACGGCACCGTCAACGACATCGCGATGGCGGGCGCACGGCCTTCGTATCTCAGCGCGAGCTTCATCCTGGAGGAGGGCCTCCCGATGGCGGATCTGCTCCGCATCGTCGAGTCAATGGCTGCTGCGTCGCGCGCTTGCAGCGCTCCGATCGTGACGGGCGACACTAAGGTCGTCGAGCGCGGTAAGGGCGATGCCGTGTTCATCACCACGACCGGGATCGGCGTCGTGCCCTCGGGCATTCACATTGATGGCGCGCAGGCGCGGCCCGGCGACGTTGTGCTGCTCTCGGGCACTATCGGCGAGCACGGCGTGGCCATCATGTCGCAACGTGAGGGCCTGGGCTTCGACACGGAGATCCGCTCGGACAGCGCCGCACTACACACGCTCGTGGCGGACATGGTTGCCGTCGCGCCCGGTGTGCGCGTTCTGCGCGATCCGACTCGCGGCGGACTGGCCACGACCCTCAACGAGATCGCCAGCCAGTCGGGTGTCGGGATGCACATTCAGGAGCGCGCAATTCCCGTGCTGCCGCAAGTCGATGCGGCGTGTGAGCTGCTCGGCCTCGATCCGCTTTATGTCGCCAACGAAGGCAAGCTAGTTGCAATCTGCGCAAGCGCCGACGCGCCGCAACTGCTCGCCGCGATGCGCGCACATCCGTTGGGCGCGGCGGCGGTTTGCATTGGTGAGGTGGTCGACGACGCCCACAGCTTCGTGCAGATCGAAACGAAATTCGGCGGACGGCGCATCGTCGACTGGCTTTCGGGCGAGCAACTGCCGCGGATCTGCTGATCCGTTTGCGGCGATAGGTATCGGGAGACTGAGAGTGCTTTTTGATCGTCAGGTCGCTAGTCGCGTTGCCTTCGCGGGAGCTTTGAATGATCCATCCCCTTACGGCATCGATCAAGCAATGAGGTCTCCAGTCCCGCCCTCGCTGCAGCAGCCGTCGACCGCGCTCGTGGTCGAGCCTACGCTACATTCAGACTCTATTACGAGGAATGCTCTCCAATTCATTGTTGCCTGAGCGCTTTATCTGCAGCGGACTGTACCCGCCTCTCCTAGCCGGACAATCTCGCCTAGAGGGTGTTAGGCACTTTATGTCGGACCTGGTATCCTGGCGGAATGAAAAAACGCAGGCCCTACCCAACGGATGTATCGGATGAAGAGTGGTACTTCGCCGCTCCGTACCTGACCTTGATGAACAAGGACGCACCGCAGCGCCGCTACGAACTGCGCGAGATGTTCAACGCGCTGCGCTGGATCGTACGTGCGGGTGCCCCGTGGCGTTTGTCGCCTAATGACTTTCCGCCGTGGGAACTGGTCTACCAGCAGACGCAACGCTGGATTCAGGCGGGCTGCTTCGAGGCTATGGTGAGCGATTTGCGTTCGATCATCCGGGTCGCCCAGGACCGCCGTGGTCAACCCAGCGCGGTCATCCTCGATGGCCGTACCCTCCAGTCGACGTGCGAAAGCGGCGCACGCGCAGGCTACGACGGATACAAACGCAAGAAAGCCAGCAAGGTACATATGGCGGTGGACACGTTGGGACAACTGCTCGCGGTGCATGTGACGCCGGCCAATGAGCAGGAGCGCGCGCAGGTTGGAGAACTGGCGCGTCAGGTTCAGTAGGCCACGGGCCAGACGGTCAAGGTGGCGTTCGCGGATCAGGGATATACCGGCGAAGAGCCCGCGCAGGCGGCGCTTGACGAAGGGATTGAACTTCAGGTCATCAAGTTGCCCGAGGCGAAAAAGGGCTTCGTGCTGTTGCCGCGCCTGGGTGATTGAGCGCAGCTTCGGCTGGCTCAACCGCTTCCGCCGACTCGCAAGAGACTACGAGCGATTGCCCAGAAACTCTGGCTGGCTTGCACTTCGTCGTCTTCTCCGTGCTTATGCTTGTGCACTTTGCACCCCCTTAGCAAAAGTGCCTAACACCCTCTAAGCAACCGCCACGAAGCGTTTAAGCGTCCGGTTACAGAACAGCAAGTCGAGATAAAGGCCATCATTATCGATCTGGAGTCGCTTCTGCCGGGCGAAGAAGGTAAAGCCATCTCCTAGTTCGAGGAGTAACTGTTCCATTCCCGAAGGACTGCATCTCATTCATGACGAAGCACGGCGACTTAGAAGTCATCTTCCCTGCCCCATCCGCAGCTGCACCCGCCGAATTTCGCCAGTGCCTTTTCCTATCGGAGCGACGCATGCGAAGGCGTCGGTATGCCACGGCAGTTCGGCCATCGGCACGGCGGAGGGGAAACAGGCAACCGAGGCCACGGATTGGATCTCCGAAGACCCGCAACGCTTCGTCGCCAACTGAGTTCGGATGGTGCTACATGGTTAGGTGCAGCTGCCCAAGGAAAGGCGCCAATGAATTGATACTAAAGATTATATTGTTTGCGAGCATTTCTGCATTTTAGTGGTGGGCGCACGCGATATGGGGCTCAACGAACCGTGGTGTGCCGGCACGGGATTGATTCACTCTAGCCAGACCAAAGGGAGAGACGGCCTAATGATTTTGTCAAGCAAGCGGCAGTCGTTCGGGCATTGGATTCCTGTTGCGGAGAATTGCCGACAGCACATTCACACGCCTCCTGGCAAGAGCAATGATGATCTGATGACGGCGCTTCGCTTCTTTACGTTTAAAGGCAGCGCTCTTGGGACAGCGCATGGATGCAAATGCCGACTGATAGAAGATCCGCTTCAAACGCTTGTCGCCCTTCTGGGGCCGTTTAAGGCAACTGGATTTGCCCGTGGGACCCCAGAACATTGCTACTCCCGATGTGCCGAATGAATTCCCATAGTCGGTGGGGCGTTCGACACGTCTGCGCCTGCGTCCTCGTTCTGCGCGATAAGCGGAAACGCGACACGGTGTCGTCAGCCACCGTATATTCGCGAGCGGCCGCTAACCTGTATGCGGGAAAAATAGCCTGCTGCAAGCAGAGGAACCAGGTCTGAGGCGCAGCGAGATACGCGCGATAGCCACCGTTCCGTCAAGCCGGATCTTTGGGTATTTGAGATGGCCCGTGAAATCACCGAATGACAGCACTAGACGGCATTGAGTAACGCTTGATCGCGGTGAGCCGCCGATTTTTCAGACACTGTCTGGAAAATCTCTCCCTAGGGCGAGGCGAGATGGAAGTCGCGCATGCTAGCGAGATTGGCCCAGCCGATCTCGCGGCCAAAGCGGGGTGTTAAGTCTTCAGCGAGGTATGCGATGATCACTTGCCACGATATCTGCATCGATCAGCAAGGCGCTTTGAGCGCAGCTGCCGTGGAGTTCATTGAACTGTGACGGCATGCGCGTCGGCATTTCGGACAGTAAGCTCAATGAATGAATGGCAGCGGGTTAGCGTGGTGGCAATCCGGTGAGCAGGTTCACAAGGGTTCCGTAGGGCCAGAATGTTGCTGGCGCTGTATGCGAGGAAGACTCTGTCAAAGGGCCTGGTCAACAGTGACTGGCGTGACGCATTTCTTCCAATCTCGCCGACGGATGTAGGCAATGGCGATTTCCAGACAAACGGTGTACGAATGCAGACAGGCCAAGCGCTGAGAGAACTGAGCCTCAATCCGACTTTCTGGAAACATCCTTCCACCCCAAGGGCCCCAACAATCTCACAACGGTGGTCGCGAGTCAGCGAATTGAGCGGCAGCTGACGTTCCTGAAGCGACCTGTGAAGGAACGTGCTGAGGCGCTCTTGCCTGTCGTCCTTGAACAGGTCTTCAGGCTGTTTAGCTATGCCCAATCCTGATATTACGCCTCGATGATCCGCCGAATGGGGTATCTCGGAGCGAGACCTTCGTCAAGATGGTCTCGAGTTGCTTGCAATTGCCCACATCTTTGCCGCGAAACCTGGTAACCTGGCATACGTCACGTTCCATGCGTAAGCGAGATGGCCGGCAAGCGACGGGCGGATGATCGGTCGTGGATGAATCTTGGAGTCCAGGGAGGCGAATTCCAGGACACACGGTTGCGCCGTCGCTTCGCAACGCTGCTGGAAAAGCTCTGGGACGGCATGGGGCAGACTATTCCGTTCGCATGTCAGGACTGGGCTTCTACCAAGGCCGCGTACAGGTTTCTGTCGAACGACCGCGTCAGCGAACACGATATCCTGAGCGGGCATTTCCAGGCCAGCGCCGAACGTGTGAAGGCCACCGATGGACCAGTGCTTATCCTGCAGGACACGACCGCATTCTCGTACCAGCGCGAGCGTCCCGAACTCATCGGCTACACGGGCAAGACGAGCCTGCGCACAGGGAAGAATGGCATGGGCCCGCGACGACCGCTCACGCAATGCGACATCCTGATGCATTCGAGTCTTGCTGTTACTGCCGATGGATTGCCACTTGGCCTGGCGGCGGTGAAGTTCTGGACGAGAAAGCGGTTCAAGGGGGCTTCGGAGCTCAAGCGCCATATCAATCCCACGCGCGTACCGATTGAGGAAAAGGAAAGCTGGCGATGGCTGGAGAATATGCGCCAGTCGACCGAGCTTCTCGACGATCCTGTGCGTTGCATTCACATCGGCGATCGGGAAAGCGACATTTACGAGCTGTTTTGCACCGCATACGATCTTTGCACCGTAAGCGGCCAGCAAACCCGTCTTGGCGAACTGAACTAGCGGATGGGATCCGCCGGTTGCCAGCGATGAGGCAGCAATGCTGCGATGTCGCTGGCCTTTTGAGTCGGCAATCGGGTGAGAACGTCCTTCAGGTAGGCATGCGGTTCGTGCCCATTCAGTTGCGCTGAACGTAGCAGACTCAAGATGGCTGCGGCTCGTTTGCCGGCTCGAAGCGAACCGGCAAACAACCAGTTCGACCTGCCGATAGCCCAAGGACGTATCTGATTTTCGACCCAGTTGTTGTCTATAGGCACGTGACCGTCATCGAGATAGCGGGTCAGCGCATCCCATCGTTTAAGACTGTAATCCAGCGCTTTGGCAATTGCAGAACCTTCCGACACCAGCTTGCGCTGCGCCATCATCCATTCGTGTAGTGCGTCGCAGACCGGTTTGGCCCGACTCTGTCGGAGCTTTTGGCGTTCGTCGGCTTGCAGCATTGCAGCGTCGCGCTCGATGTCGTAAAGCGCAGCGAAGAACGGCAGCGCCTGCGCGGCGATCTGACTGCTGTGATTGGCGTGCAGATCGAAGAACTTGCGTCTCGCGTGCGCCGCACATCCAATTTCAGTGATGCCCTGCTGGAATCCAGCCTTGTAACCACTGTAGTCGTCGCATACCAGTTTGCCCTGCCAGCCAGCGAGGAACGCGCGCGCATGTTCGCCTGCACGGCTGTCGGCGAAGTCGTAGACCACGGCGCGTAACTCACTGTAGTGTGTGGGCGTATACGCGCACAGATACGCGCGGTGAGTCTTGCCTTTGCCGGGACTGAGCACCTGTACCGGTGTCTCATCCGCATGCAGCACACCCTGCTGCAGGATTTCCTGATGCAGCGCGTCGACCAGCGGTTGTAGCTGCACGCCGCACGTACCGACCCATGCGCCCAATGTCGAGCGCGGTATCGCGACGCCCGCTCGCGCAAAGATCTGCTCCTGACGATACAGGGGAAGGTGGTCAGCGTACTTGGCAACCAGCACTGACGCCAGCAGTCCCGCGGTCGGGATGCCCTTGTCGATGACGTGCGCAGGCACCGCAGCCTGAATCAGTGTTTCGCAGTTTCTGCACACCCACTTGCCACGGATATGCCGCTCCACGGTGAACACACCTGGCGTGTAGTCCAGCTTCTCGCTGATGTCCTCGCCGATGCGCACGCGCTCGCAGCCACACTGGCATACGGTGCTCTCCGGCTCATGCCGGATCTCTGTGCGCGGCAATTGCGCCGGCAGCGCTGCACGCTTCGGTTGCAGGGGTAGCGGCTCGGTTGTGGCTTGTGGCTGAAGTTGCTCGAGCTCAACTTCAATGGCGGCGAGATCCGCGTCAATTGCCTCGTCCAGCAGGTTCATCTGATCGCTGCTGAGCTGCTCGCTGCGCCTGCCGAACTGATGGCGTCTGAGAATCGATATCTCGTGGGTCAACTGGTCGATGCGGGTCTGCCGATAGCGTAATTCCCGCTCCTTCTCACCGACCTCCCGGGTCTTCTCTTCAATCTCCCGGTCCCGGTCTTCGACGCGTGCAATCAGTTGCGTGGCGAGCGCACGCAGTTGTTCGGGGCTAAGAGTGTTGAGGTCGGCGGGCAGATCCATGCAGACGAGTCTGCCAGAACCCCGGAGAGCGCGAAAGCGCGACCGTATACGTCCCGAACGTCCTCAAACGACACGGATCACGCCGTCCGCGCCGATGCGCTGCCATGGCAAACCCACCACCAGACCGGCAAGTTGTTCCTGCGTGAGCGCATGTTGCTTTGGTTCGCTACCAGCGCGCGGCCACGCGAACTGCCCCCGATTCAGCCGTCGCGCAGCCAGCCAGATGCCAATCCCATCGTGAACCAGCACCTTCAGGCGGTTGGCTCGCCGGTTGGCAAACAGGTAAGCATGGTGCGGATGCGCAGCGCCGAACACGGTGATCACCCGACCCAGTGCCGTATCGAAGCCGGCCCGCATATCCAGCGGGTCAACTGCCAGCCACACCTGATCAATGCGGATCATGCGAGCCACTCGCGCAGCCAGGCGGCGCACTGCGCTGCCTCTGAGGTTGGCCAGCTAACCGTTATTGACAGGTCCGCGCGACGCACCTCGACCCGAATCTCAGCTGTGCGCGTGTTTCGCGTCTCAAGAGCGAGCGGTACAAATTCCGGTGCCGGCGCCGCTACCAGTGGCGCTGCCATGTCGCTACGTGCCACCAGCACACAATCGTTCGTTTCGGCCTGCTCGACCCAACGTCGAAGCAGATTCGCGTTCAGCTTGTGGTGCAATGCGATGGCCGCGAGCGATACCCCGGGCCCCTGGCAAGCTGCCGCTACCTGAGCCTTGAATTCGACGCTGTAGCGCCGGCGTCGTCGACGGCTAGGTGCCGCTGCTTCTTCAATAGTGTTCACGTGTCCACCTATTTAAGTGAACACGATGCTCCCAAGACTTTCACCGTGACTCAAGATGGGATGACCGGGCGCTTACTTTGCACCCACTTCCTTGTGCGTACCTGCGTTGACAGGCTCGCGGGAGACGGTCAGCACACGATCTCCAAAGCCATGCAGCATGGTTCAGGTCAAGGGGCTCCACCGCGTCGAGCTTCGCGACGCGAAAGGCCGTCCGATGACCGCGACGCTCGAACTGCGCTACCAGCCTATGACCGTTCTGCCGCCCATCGGCAAGCAGAACCGTTACCGTGCGCTACAGCTAACAGTCCTGCACGCTCAGGAACGCGATCCGCCGCCCGGGCGTGCCCGCATCGAATGGAAGCTGATCACCAACCTGCCGGTCCGCTCTCATGCAGAGGCAATCGAAAAGCTCGACTGGTACGCAATGCGCTGGAAGATCGAGACCTTCCACAAAATCCTGAAATCGGGCTGCAAAGCCGAGGAGTCCCGGCTTCGTACAGCCGAGCGGCTAACGAATCTGATCGCAATCTTCTGCATTCTGAGCTGGCGCATATTCTGGATTACCATGCTCGGCCGATCGGCGCCGCAGGCCGGCGCCGAACTCGCGTTCACGCACACCGAAATCGAACTGCTTGAACACATCGTTCACGATACGCCCCACAACGCGCAAGCTCCGCCGCTCGTGCGCAACGTTATCAGGCTCGCTCAGCTCGGGGGTTACCTTGCCCGCCCCAACGACCCTCCGCCGGGCAATACCGTAATGTGGCGCGGGATGTGACGTCTGACAGACATCCAGATCGGCTATAAGCTTGCGCTAAAAAGAAGTGGGTAATTGCAAGCTCGAGTTGGCGCTTACTATGCCTTGTGTATGCCCAACTGTGGTCGGGCATTCGTGTGTCGTTGTGCGGACGGCATGAATGCTCGTTTTGGCCCCCCGCCTCCTTCGCAGGCACCGGCCCGTAGCCGAGAATCGTCCAGGATCGCATCGGGCAGCGCCTCCGGCAAATGAAAATAGCACCGCTCTTTCAGACGAGATCGCGTTTCCCTATAACCGTCGCAGTAATTTGCTTAGAAGTAGTCGTTGGTTGGCCCTGGCTGATGAATGTTCTCTCGTGGTGCGCCTGACAACAACCGCACCACACCGCACACCTCGACATGGCCAAAAATTTCGTCCTCTACCTATCGAGACTATCGGTGTTCCAGAAGTGATTTCCACCAGCGAACTGACTTTCCGTAAGGATATCTCGTCACTCCGGTAAGTCGAAGGCAAGACCATCGGCTACCCTCCGAACTCGACGGCACAATACGCGCTGGACGCGGCCATCAGGGTATACGGGCTTGACCGCAGCAAAATCATACCAGTACCTCTTGCGCCTAGTGAAATTGTCGCAGCATGGAAGGGCGGCGACATCGACGGCGCCGATGCCTGGGATCCTGCAAGTCAACAGCTTGTCGCCAACGGTGGGCTTAAGATCTTTCCATAAAAGACTGCAGAAAGACGGATACCTCATCTATAACAACTTCGTTATCCGTAGGGTTTCTGCGGAAAAATACCCGTAGATTGTGGCGACCTTCCTGTAGACCTATGGGCTACACGGCGGAGAGGACTAGAAGCTTCGCATCGTCCATCGGCTTTACTGCTGCGCCGCCGTCAGGAAATTCATGCATCGATGCAACAACCTGGAATTTAATGTCGCGATTAACACGCAAAGTCATATCAATACCACCGAACCGCACGGCTGATGACGATAACAGGGAAGCGATGACCGTGATAAAGCGGTTTTGTCTTCTTCATTACGTCATTCTACGGCCCCATTCCATTAACCTGACAGAGCCGGGAGGCCTTGTCGATCTGCCGCATTTCACTGTATAGAATAACCATAGCGATAAGACCCGCTGCCATATCGGCAGCCGCTACCGAGAACAAAAGGCCGTCTTGCCCATAAGCGTGCTGCAGCAAGGCCATCAGGGGCATCAGAAACAAGCCATGCCGCAGTACCGCTACAAGCGTTGCCCAGACTGCGTTGCCCTTGGCCTGCATGAAAAGCAGGCACACCTGTTGCACCCCTAACACCGGCAACGCACAATGGAATAGCAAGATCGCGCGGCTGCCAATCTCTATCGTCGCGGACTCGTGCGCAAACCAGCCGATGATGGTTCTCGCTTGCCACACGACCCAGCCGGCATAGACTCCGGCGAACGTTAGCGCGACGGCAACCATAGCCCGAACCGCTTGCGCCACCCGTGTCCAGTTACCTGCGCCGACATTAAACCCAACAACCGACTGCGCCCCGCTGCACAGTCCATACAGCGGAAGTGCTGCCAGCATCGCCAAGCGGCTGGCCAAACCTATCGCCGCCACCGATGCCTCACCGTAGCGAGCAGCGAACCCATTGAGCATGGACATGGCCGCTACCGCGAGCAGCGTATTGAGCGCTGGCGGAATGCCGATGCGGGCGATGCTCGCCAGCCGGCACCCGCAGCGTCCCACCGATGGCCACGATAAGACGATGGCTCCGTGCCTGCCCGCGAAATGTCGCCAATACAAAGTTAAGCCGCACAACTGGGCCAGAAATGTTGCGATGCCAGCCCCTTCGATGCCCAGCCCGAACCAGAAAATCATCACCGGGTCGAGTGCCGCGTTCATTGCGAAGGATGAAACTTGGGTCGTCATGCTGAGCACGGTATTGCCATCCGCTCTCACGATGAAACCACAGACCATATTGAATACCACTGCCACATAGCCCAACAGCAGCCAATGAAGATAAGCCACCGCCAGTGGCAAAATCGATGGTCCAGCGCCTAGCCATGTCAGCAAAGTTGGAGCCAACTGCCAGCCCGCGATAGCCGTTATGCCAGCAATTACCATCGCAGACCATAACGCGTGCGATGCATAATCGTTGGCAGAGTGATCGTCGGCACGTCCCAGGCTTCGAGCAATCAACGAGGCGGCCCCTGCACCGAAGATCTGGCCTATTGCCGTGATGCACATTGCAAATGGGAACGACAATGCCATCGCCGCGAGTGCTGCTGTTCCGAGCCGCCCCACGAAATAGGCGTTGAGTAACTGATAAGCGGCACTGACAGTGACGCCAATGACGGACGGAAGAGCCAGCCGCAGGATCAGTGGCAACAGTCGATCGTGGGCCATTGACTGCATCCGTGATGCCGCAACTGCTGGCGTGTTCATACTGTGGCCCCGTCCTTCACGCTTGTTGCGTCCACATCTTCCTGATTGTCCCTGAGCCATCCGGCATAAGCCGCGAGACAATGCAGCAACTGACGTCCCAGCATATTCGTCTCCTCTGCGGAAAAGCAAGGCAACGCACAATGCATCTGGATACGAAGTTTACCGTCCACATTATCGATATCTAACCGCAACGTGTGATGACGGTTGGGCCCCATCCCATCACCCGTCCAGATCGTGGGTTGAGCAAGGCCGAGCAGCATGCGCGTACGAAGATTATCTAACACAGCGCGATAGTTGACGACAACACGCGGCCAGTCGAAATCCACCAATGCCTTCGCCTGATCATCCGGCAGCAGATACGCAGCCGCCCGTAGCCCAATGCCATGGATCCGTGCCGAATTGCGCTGACGACGCACCGCTTTCAGACGTTCCGCCACACTGAGTCGCCCCTCACAAATGATGGCCAGCGGGACAAGTTCCGCGGTAAAGCCCATAACTGTCGACAGATCCTGACCCGGCAGGATAGGCGTGCGCAGCATGTCCATGCTGTCCAGAAACAGCCCTCGTCGCTGGTTGCCCCGTCCTGCCACCTCCGCCAAGGCGCACAGGATGACGTCGAACGCGTCAAAGCCGTGCCGGTCCGGATGCAGATCGAGCAGAATCTTTGTCGATTCCGCATCCAGATCCAGATAGCGAATCCCCTTGTGCGCGCACAAGGCCTCGAAAGCAGCATCACTGTGCATCTGCCCAGTGTGGAGCATCTCGAACAAGCGCCGGCTGGAATCAGCGCCACTATCGACTGGCTCAACCTCGAAGACTGTTGCACCATCCTCACGCAGCAGTTCCCATGGCCGGCTTCGCCAATAAGCAATGTTGCTGTCCAACGAACCGCTCACATGTTCGCGCAGCGCCTTCACCCATCGATTCACCTGCGCGCGGCCACTGAATGCGGGATCCGGTGCTTGGTCATGCTCTATCGCCAGATAGTAGCGTTCTACTTCGTCCAGCAGCAGCCGGAACCCATAGCCGTCGACCAGGAAATGATGAATTATGATAAAAATCCATCTGTGCGGCCGCCCACCGACCTCCGCCTCGATCAATTGGAAACGCGACATCCAGGTACGACCATCGAACCGGAATGCATATTGCGCTTTCTCAGCGATACCAGATACCTCTCGCGTGCAATCCCCGAGCTCTGAGTACGAGCCCAATGCAACTCGCTCCAGATGCAACGCTCCGACTCCGGTATGGAAGCGTAGATCCGCGTCATCTCGAGAGATCCTGGTGCGCAACAGTGGGTAGTCTTTCGCCAACCTAACGATAGCGGACTCCAATATGGCCGGATCCAAACGGCAGCTATCGTCCTGCCAGATCGCGCACATGTTGAAATGCTCGTCTAAACCCATGCGCCGATTCATGAAGCGTATCGTAGGCGTTACTTCCACTCCACCGTCGATTTCGCCATCGTGGTGCACCAGTTCGCCGGAGCGGGCATCGATCAGCCCAGCCAGTTCGCGTAACACTGGATAATCGTACAACTCGCTGACAGAAAAGCGGATTTCCATCCTGGCCGCCCGCGCCACACAGCGCACGCTCAGCATAGAGGTACCACCCAGTGAGAAGAAATGCGCGTCCGCACCAATCGTCGACATACCAAGCACTTCCTGCCAAACCGCGGCCAGTGCATGCTCGGTCGTGGTAACCAGCGGCGCGAATACGCCCACCGCGGTTTGCCGTGGCAACGGCAAGCGGGAACGGTCCAGTTTACCGCCCGGCAGCTTAGGCAAAGCCCGCAAGCGAACAAATGAACGGGGAATAGTATGGGGCAACAGCGAATGACGGAGCATTTGTCGGAACCCATCCTCTGTTGACGGCAGCTTCGCCTCCGTGCCCACCACGTAGGCAGTCAACAGCGGCTCGCCATCCGCAGCGCGGTGCAAATGCACCGCGGCCTCCTCGACCCCAAGACATTTTCCCAAGATGTGAGAAATCTCATCCAGTTCAACGCGCAAGCCATGGATCTTGATTTGGTTGTCACGCCTTCCGAGGAACTCCAAGCGGCCGTCGTCGCGGTGGCGCCCCAAATCGCCAGTGCGATAAGCCACAGTTCCGAAAGGCTGTAACTCTGGCACCGGATTAGCAACAAATCGCTCGGCTGTCAACTCCCTGCTGTCGTGATAGCCATTCGCCAGGCAGTCACCCGTCACCAGGATCTCCCCCACCGCACCTTGAACCACCGGCCGCAACTTGTCATCTACGACGGCTATGCCGACATTGGCCACCGGCTTACCGATCGGGACAGTTCGTTCATCAGCGCCCACTTCGCACACCTCCCCCCAAGCGGCGTTCGAGCTACACTCCGAGGAGCCGTAAAAGTTGAACAAACGGGCCTGCGGGAAAGCCTCGAGAAAGCGCCGAGCCAACTCCGGTGGCAACGCCTCAGCGCTTGAGGTGACCAGCCGCAAATCTGAAACCGACCGTCCGTCTGTCAATTGTGCCGTCAAAATGCCGGTGATCAACGGTGGCGAGCACAGCAGATGCGTTACCCGGTAACGATCTAGCTGCAATAGCAGCAGGGATGGATCTTGCAGTTCTTGCTGACTCAGCAGCAAACTAGGAACGCCTTGTAAGAGTGGCCCGAAGATTTCCCATTGACTGGCAACCAGCGCCGCCGACTTCTGCACTACGCAGGCATCGCCTGCCTGGAAGGGGAATTGCCCCCACATCCAGTGCAAACGATTTAGGCATGCTGTAGCGGGAACCACAACGCCCTTCGGTTTTCCCGTAGAACCAGATGTGTAGACGATCTGCAGCACTTCATGCGAACAAGATGGGGAAGGGGCGGCATCTGTTTCCTCATTGCCGCATGCAACTTCCTCCGACGGCAGTAAAACTAGCCCTCTGTCACGAAATGCTTCCCGCTGCAGCGGCGTGGCAACGAAGGCCTTGGGGGCGACATCTTTAGCAATCTCAAGTATGCGACTTATCGGATAATTTGCCCCGATCACCGAGTAGGTTGCGTGCAGCTTAATCGCAGCTAGAATAACGATCAACGCGTTAATGCCGCGGTCAATGCCAAGCAGCACCCTGTCGCCGGCACCAACACCGGAGGCTGCGAGTCTGTTAGCAAAACGGTTGGCCGCAGTATCCAACTCCGCGTACGAAATGCGACCGCGCTCCCAGAAATAAGCAGTATCCACTGGCGACATTTTGGCACGCGCTTCGAACATTTCGCGTAGTGTACTAGCGCCCGTATAAGCGAGCCGTCCTCCGTTGTAACGCTTAAGAAAAGCCTTTTCAGCTGGGTGCCGCAGATCCAGCTCTGCAAGCGGCGCCGCCGGCGCCGCAATGATCACCTGAATAATTTGCTGCAGGTTGAGCAGCATTCTGGAAACGAGCTCGTCGGAGAACAGCTCAGTGCAATAGGACATCTGCAGATAGATGCCGTCCCCCTCTTCCTGACAGTAAAGAGTGAGATCGTACTTGGTATAACCGTTTTCCAATTCGCGGGCGAAAATTGACACATCGTGCTGCCCCTCAGAAATCAGCTCTGCCTTCTCCGAATACATGTTGAACATCACCTGGAATACGGGGGAAAAATTGCTTCCACGTACCACGTCAACTGTTTCCAACATCCGACTGAATGGATATGCCGCGTTGAAGGCAGCACCGATGACAGTTTGCTGCGTCGTGGCCAGATGTTCGATGAATGACTTGTCAGGATCCATCTTCGCCCTTAGCGGCAACATGTTTAGGAAGAACCCCAGCAGGTGTTCCGTACCTGACTGTTCGCGTACTACATTCGGAGTCCCGACGATGATATCGTCCTGTCCGCTGTACTCTCTCAATAACACGTAAAAAGTCGTCAGTAACACGCTGAAAAGCGTGGTGCGATTGTCCGCAGCGAGTTCGCGAAGTCTGGACGCCGCGAGAGCCGGAATTTGTATGGCGTGTGACTTACCGGTGTAACGCATCCGCCTCGGACGAGGCTTATCGGAAGGCAGGGTCAGCACCGGCAACTCACCCGACAGCTGTTGTGCCCAGTACGAGCGCTGTCGCGCCCAGCAGTCCGATCGAAACTGCTCAGACTCCCATTTAGCGAAATCCGCGAACGAAATTTCGGCTTTGAGACCGTCCTCTGAACTGACTCCCGCCTGGTAAAATTCACGCAGTTTGCGCACCATCACCGAAAGCGACCACGCGTCCATAATGATTTCATGCGTCGTAAAGATGACAACATGCCGGTCGGAGCTCTCTCGTACTAGTAGTGCGCGATACAGTGTGCCTGCGGCGAGATCAAAGGCCGGTTGAAACTCGCTCGCCTTCAGTTCAGCCAACCTGGAGGCAGGATGGTCGCCGCAAAGGTCTATAAAGCGCAAACGACCCTTCGGCGGTGAATCGAAGGTCAAATATGGATTGCCGCTCTTTTCGACGAATCGGATGCGCAGTGTGTCGAAGTACTGCACCACCGCATCCCAAGCCCGACTAAAGCGATCTCGATCAAGCTCTCCGCAGCATTCGAGCGCCGTTTGCAAGGTATAGTTGGATGCTGTTGGATCAAGCTTCCACAAAAACCATAAGTGTTTTTGAATGTGACTGGCCGGAGCCTCTCCGCCCTCATCACGGCGACTGACGACAATGGCGGGGAGCGACTCATGCCCATCCTCTTTCTCGGCCAAGAGTTCGGTCAACTCATCTATTGTGCAATGGTACAGGTCAACCACAGAAACTTCGCAGGCGAATTCGCTCCGAATACGGTTGATCGCAAGCATGGCGCGCAGCGAGTCACCGCCCATCAGCAAAAAGTTGTCGTTTCGCCCCAGCCGGTCTAGATGCAGTATCTCGGCTAAGAGCCTGCACAACCGAACCTGAAGACCGTCAGCGGGCTCCAGATATTTCACATCGGACAAAGGACGCAAATTTTCTGGAGAAGGCAATTGGTTGTAATCAAGTTTGCCATTGGCGTTTAATGGTAATTTCGCCAGCTCGAAGAAAAGATCAGGCAGCATGTAGTCAGGCAACTGACACGACATGTGTTCGCGTAAAGCGCTCCGTGTAACCTCCTCTCGAAGCTTGACGAAAGCCACGAGGCGCGGAAGTCTTTCCGCTTCCCCTGGACTAGTCAGTGTTTCCCTTGCCGTCAGTTTCACCCGATTGTCAGCGGGATAATGCACCACTACGGCCGCGGCCTCGACGGCAGTATGTAACCCCAACAAACCTTCCACTTCGTTAAGCTCAATACGGTAGCCACGCAGCTTGACCTGGCGATCTGCTCTTCCGAGACACTCCAGCAAGCCATCCTCACGCAGCCTCACGAGATCACCAGTCTTGTATAATCGATCATATCCGCGCTTATCGCTGAAAGGGTTAGCCACAAAAGCCTGCTCCGTACGCGCGTCGTCGTTAATGTAACCACGCGCAACGCCAACGCCGGCTACACAAAGTTCGCCTACGTCACCTGACGCAACAAGCGTCAGCGCCGCAGCATCTGGCCTGACCACATAGATTTCCAGATTGTCTATCGGTTTCCCGATCGGCATAAATGCCTGACCTTCCGCCGGAGAGTTAGAGATCAGTGCATGCGTGACACCGTCGGCACATTCGGTTGGTCCATAATGGTTGAGGATGGGAATAGACGGGTACATCGCCAGCCAGCGTCGGCATACGTCGGGCGGCAATGCCTCTCCGACGGTGGAAATCCTGCGCAGCGCCGGCAGCGCGCGTGCATCGATCAATTCGACTTCGGCCACAAACGAGCGTAGTAGCGACGGCACAAATTGAATGACTGATACTTGGGATTCGCGCAACTCAAGCAGCAGCCTCGACGGATCGCATACGACGTCTCTATTAATGATCCGCGTGCACGCCCCCACTTGCAGCGCCGCCATAAACTGCCACAAAGAAATGTCAAAACAGTGCGATGCGGTCTGCGCCACCTGATCAGCTTTACTGATCTCCAGATCGTGTACTTTAGCGTGCAAGTGATTGATCAAGCTCCGCTGTTCAATCATTGCGCCCTTTGGGTGACCGGTGGTACCCGAAGTGAAAATGACGTAGGCAAGATCACTACCTTTGCCTCTGGGCCCGGCAAAGGCTGCGCTCGATTCTTGCGCCTCCTCAATATCAAGAAGCACTAGTTCCGGTCTGGTTGTCTGCTAGTATGCCGCCTGTTCGAAGCAGTTACGGGCGGTCAGCAGCAGGCAGCATTTACTCTTCTCCAGCATGTAATCCAAACGTTCCGCTGGATACTGGCCATCAAGCGGCATATAGGTACCGCGAATCTTAAAAACGGCAAGCATCGCAGCCAATAAATCAATTCCTCGCTCCATCAACACGCCGATGACGGGCGCCTCGCGGCCACAGCGCTCGGTCAGCGCCATTGCGATGCGGTTGGACTGCTCATCAAGCTCCCGATACGTTACCGACTCGCTGCCATGCCTCGCTGCTATATGTTGCGGATAACGCCGTGCCGCTTCACAAAAGTAGTCCACTGCCAATAGTGTTTTCATTTAAACCTCACTCACTCGCCTAAGTGCTTGAATTAACCGACCCTATACTAAAAGCAGCTCTCTCGGCGGGCGACCGCGCAAGTATCCGTGGAATGATCGCCGAAAGGTTCATTGCGTTTGGGTTGGATAACAGGCTAACTGGCAATCTTAAGATATTGAAAATCACATCTTCTTCGCATTCTGTACGTATTCAATATTTTGATACCTATTCACTTGGCCGTGTCACTTGCTCTGCTAAATTGAACCGCATTTTCATGCGGTCACCAATGCAACGGCCAAGATCACTGGTTACCATTAAAATCCGTACCTATAACTGCGAAAGATGCGGCTGGCGCAGGCACGTCACTACTCGCCCGCGTCGCGTAACGGCGCTATATCGCGCCAGCCCCGCAGTTCTTCCCGATCCTCTGAGAGCGAGTTCCTGGCACGCTTCCGAAACGGCCACGCAGCGCTCACTGGCAAAAAAAGCAGTATCGCGCTCGTAATGAAGGCTTTCGGATCATCGGAAACAAGCGAGCAATCGTGGGAGACCACACAGTGCGTGATCTGTTCATCGTTAAAGTAACCGTCCTCAATCACAATCACGACCTGAACTCAAGCAAGCGATTTCAGGTGAAGAAGGGAAATATGCAATAAGTTCGCAGCAAGAAATTCACTTGATACAGGTTTCGAACTGTATGCTGCAATATAAAAACCATGGTAAAGCGCCCGAAGAATTGAAGGATGCTTCGGCACTCGACGCTCCTGCAGCATAAGTTCAGAAGTATTCAACAGTCACATCATGGGTTAGGAGGTGCGACGAACTCTGCTGGTCATCCTGACCGTCGCGTTGATGTCGGTCCTCCATGCTGCTCACTTCGCCGCACAGCTTCATTCTGTGCAGAGCCCTTGTATCTTTCTTTGCGAGATACATCGTTCGTCGGATTGCACAGCAACGCAGGAAAAAACTTTCTGCTCAGGGAACGGAATGGAACTGATGATCCAGAGCGCCGGTTCGTTAATAACGCGTAGCGCGGCACCTTGAGTGGACGCGGCAATAGAATGTCGACGATCATTTTTTGCAGATCTTGTCTGTGGTTCGTGAGGCTTTGGTGTGGTGTTCACGCTTCGTTACCTCCAGCTTCAATTTCCCCGCGACAGCAGATGCAATAGTTGAGCCAACGCCACGACACACCTGAGAGATATCTCCACACATTGCTGATCGGGATGATTGATGGGTACTTACCCTCCAAAACGCTTGCGGGATCTTCCGGCAAATATCATTTGTGGGATTTGCTGTGTTGCATATCCGACAATGTTGGATGTGCAACACCACGGATTGCCGCGACGAGGGGCGACCAAAGCGGCGAACTTACTGACGAGTGCATCAAATAGTGCATAGTTGGCTACGCGGCATACCGAACGTGCTTTTCCTTGGACAGTTTCCGGATCACGTGAGGCTCTCTTTTGCCGACGATGCAGATGCGCGTTAATGCAATGGGCGCGCCCCCCCCCCACCCAGCGGCATGGATGTGCCAAATCTGGATCCACCCCATCTTTGCAACCCTGATTTTTTCGATGGCGAGTTGGCTTGCCCAAATCTATTCGGCGTCGTTTTGGGGATCGCTCCCCGCGGCTCGAGCGGGCAGGACGAGCAGGCGCCTGACATTTTTGTTGCTCCGCCGGCTGATCCTGAGAAGATTGGTCTTGCCGCCCGTACTGTATTGCCGCGGAACGAGCCCAACCGATGCCGCAAAATCGCAACTGCATCCGTACCGTTTTGCATCGCCCATTTTCGCGGCCAACGCGCTTGCGGTGACCGGGCTCCCCAATTACGTTTCGATCCACTACACGGAGCGTCTGGCCGAAACCGGCGTCGAATCGGCAGTCGACACAGTTGGCAATTCGTACGACAACGCACTGGCCGAGACAATCAACGGGCTGTATAAAGCGGAGCTGATTCATCGGCGCGGCCCGCGGCGCAGGCAGCAAGCTGTCGACCTGGCAACGCTTGAATGGGTCGACTGGTTCAACATTCGTAGGCTGTTCGGCCCGATCGGCGACATCCCGCCGGCGGAAGCCGAGCAAGCTTACTATCGGCAGTTTCAGGTTGCACGACATTCTGATTGCGGTCGTGGACGGCCTGCGCGGCTTTCCGGAAGCGATCGAGGCGGTGTATCCGGCCGCGCAGATCCAGACCTGCATCGTGCATTTGATCCGCAATTCGCTGAATCTGGCGGGCTGGAAGGACCGCAAGCTGCTGGCGGCCGCGCTCAAGCCGATCTATCAGGCCGCCACGGCCGTAGCGGCGGCAGCGGCGCTCGAGGTCTTCGCACAAAGCGGGTGGGGCCGCAAATTCCCCACCGTCGCGCCGATGTGGCAACGCCAATGGGAGCAAGTCATCCCGTTCTTTGCCTATCCGCCAGAGGTGCGCAAAATCATATATACGACAAACGCGATTGAAAGCATGCACATACAGTTGCGCAAGATCGTCAAGAATCGCGGCCACTTCCCCAGCGACGAAGCCGCCAGCAAGCTGCTGTATCTGGCCTTGCGCAACATCGAAAAGGATTGGAAGATGCCGCCTATTACCTGGCGGCAGGCAGTCAATCAGTTCGCCATTATGTTCGGCGAGCGGTTCACGAACGCCATGAGCTGAGATCTTTTAACCGACCTCGGCACACAAAATTACTGACACCTCCCGACCAGGGCTGGCAATATCAGATGGCGGTGTACCGTCGCCTTCTTGAGAACCGTTCGATCACACAAAGCATGTCACGCAAGGGCAACTGCTATGACAATGCCGCCATGGAGAGCTTCTTCGGCACCCTCAAAGCGGAGTTCTTTTATCTCAACAAATTTGATAATCTTGACGAGCTGGAGGTCGGCATAAAGGACTATATCTGGTACTACAACCATGACCGTATCAAGCTAAAACTGCAGGGCATGAGCCCCGTAAAATATCGGACTCAATTCCGTCAGGCGTAGCCATCTAACCGTCCAACTTCTGGGAGTCAGTCCAAATTGGTGGACGCCTATGCTCCTCGCTCCTGGCGATCACTGCCAGACGCTAAAGATGGACCGCTTACGTTTAATCTGCTTCGGGTCCGGGTAGCGGAACCCATCCTGCTCGCCCATTCGTTTGAAATGGGGGGAACTCGGCCCGCTTGTCAAAGAAGTTGGTGTAGACGTGCTCAAGGTCCTTCAAGGCCTGCTGGAGCAGATGGACTGGCGCATCGTTGAGCCACGGTGCTTCCGCGCCGTTGCGCCACTCCGTGAGCAGCTTGCACAGGCCGGCGTAGCCGAGCTTCTTATCGCCGCCCTTGTGGCGTTCGACCTGCAACGCCAACGCCTCGTTATAGACGAACCGGCACGCGCCCGCCAACTCGCGCATATTGCGTTGCGTTTCGTCGTTGGGCATCGGTTCGAACTTGAAGGCCTAGAGTCGTTGCATGGCTCAAGCGTATCAGAACCGAAGCGTTGTCAAGGACGCCTTTGGCGTCCGCGCTTTCCTTCCCCGCCGTGAACGACGAGGCTTCACGCGCATCTGGGCCAATTTCGTTCAATCTGCCAAGCCTTTAGAGAGCCCGCATCTGCGCAACAATGCGCCAACCGAAGCCCCGTTCGAATCGCGGCGACATATCGGTACCGAGCGCTTAATCAGTGCCTCGCGGTATGCCGCCCCACCCTCGCCTCCCTCCTCAATCCCTAACGCCCCCGACCGATTTCCCCGTTGGTCGCCACCATCAAGGCATTGACGCTTCGCGCATCCGCCGTATGCATGAATTCCACTAAGTTGGCGATCTCTCTGTGTCGGGCCCATGGGCGGCCTGCGAAGTGTCTTGTTTCGTCATACCGCCTTCCATCATTGACAGAAGTCCTCTCGGACAGCCAGCCGCGCAGAATCCGGCAAGCTACAAATTACGTAATGTTCACTACGTCCGACGCGTCCGTGCGGCGAAGGCCCCGTCCGAGCGACAGCTCTTAGTCTTTTTGCCGATCATATTGAGGACCCAGCCGTGAAACAATTGCGGTCAAAGCCGCAAGAGCGCTGACAGACGGGGCTTGGGAGCTGCCAGAAATTGTTCGGCAATGTTTCACAGAGGCGGCGCGCAATTCTGCCGCGGGAATTTCGAGTTTCCAACTAAGCCTCAGGCAACATGACGGCAACTCCTTAGTTATGCCAGGGATTTTGCTTTGCGCCGCCCGAGGGCACATTCTGCATCGACACCGAGAGTTCGCGAGAGTGGATGAGCGAGCGCGTCGACGAGATACTGCGTCTAGCGCGGCGTGCCGCCGCAGACCCACCATCTCGCGCTTACGAGCTCGTCTCGAGAACTGCTTGTACGTATTCGCCATCCTCCTTGGCCTGAAGGCCGGAGATTCCTGCGGCGCTACGCGTGACAAGCATCATGCGTCGTCGCTTCGGCCGGGTTCCAGTTTCCCAGAGCGACCGGACTGCCGCATCTCTCTACAGATTAGCCGGGGCATGTCCAGCTCTTCGCTGCTGAAAGCGTTCCGCCGCGGCGCGGCATGTTGATTGTGTCAGCCATATCGACAGGGTTCCCTGTGGCCGTACGCAATACAAGCGGAATTTCGTCCATGTGTTGCGGTTATTTGCTGAGACGTGTCCGCCGGAGGGATGCGTCTCGCTTTTCTGCTCGGCACGGAAGCGAGCCAGCCACCCTCTCAGTCGTGCTTTTGCTCAAGTTGACGCGGAACGTCGCCCCAGTCCTACTCGAGAATCACTGTGTTCAGGACAGAGTTGGCCTGTATGTTTTGACCAAATACCCAAGCGTGCCCGCAGTCGACTTCGCCATGCTGCGCGTCTACAGGTCCTCCATAGCAAGCGCTGCGCAAGCGCGAGACGTCTCTAGTACCGCCTGATCCGTTGAGCGCCTCAAGACGCGAACCATCGGAGAACGCGGCAAACCGGTCAATGCCCAGTAAGCCGATGGTTGATGTCGCTTGCGGATCATGCCGCTCGAGTCGCGCGGCGTTTGGAACACCCAGTGACTGACCGGAACGTTGCCCTGTGCACCTTCCATGATGCGACTCTTGGAACTCCGCGGCGCACCCTGAAATCGACCCGGCTCTGTTTTGGTGGGTAGGGGAAGCCGTCGTAGTGGCCGCGCTTCGTGATCTGCGTGAGCGCCACACTTCTCGCAGAAGCGGGCGCAACCACGCGCCTGATCATTCAGGCTCTGTTGCAGGGGTGAACGGGGCCTCGGCCGACGATGCCGCTTCTTCGCTATCGCGCCATGGGGCTAGTCCTTTGCACATCCCCGCGTGGCCAGCCTAGCGTCTGACCGGCTACATCAGCACGTCGTTATTGACGGACCGGCTAGGACCGGAAATGCGACAGAGGAAGCACTTGCGGCCACCTTTGGCATCAGTTCGGTCGGTGCGCCTGAAGTTCGTTGCATGCAGGCAACCGTATCGGTGTTGACACAATGTCAAGACGCCTTTCGCGTCCGCGCTTTCTTCTCTCGCCGCAAACGGCGGGGCTCTGCCCGCGTCCGGCCAAACTGGATCTGTTGTCAGCGGCGAAGATCACGAATGGTGGCAACCGATGCAATGATGCTCGCCACCGTTCAGGAGCAGGCAAGAGCCGACGTTTAAGTCGCTTCCCGTTGCATCCAACGATCGCTTGCAGCGAAGGCGGCGTGGCTTATGCCCTCATGTGGGGCCTTCGCCCGGCGCGGTTATGCCGCGACGCGGGCCTTCGACCGCACGTGCTGCGCTGTGTAAATCAAAATTGATGGCGAGAGAGTGCCCGAAAAAACACGTGTCCCAACTTGGGACACTCGCTCGGCAAAAAGGATCGTCGCTGCCACCTTCAGTCCGCGACAACTAAAGTTCCGAATCTAGGGGATATGATCCCCCAAATTGCTGAGCCTTTCTTCGACGGGGGACGCGTGTCCCAAGTTGGGACACGCGCACAGCCAGAAGTTGAGGAGGGGCCAGAAAAAGTGCCCTCTTGGGGCACCTTTACCTTACTCAGCACTGCTGTTGCTGCCCGAAAAAAGCTCAGCGATGAGCATCCGTATCTGCCTCTCTTTTTCGTCCGTAAGCATTCCGGCTCGAATCTTCACGGTAAATCCTACAGCATCTTTCGTAATCGACCCGGCCTGGTTCTTTCCCGCAAAAATTTTCTCGATGCTACGGTCACTGACACTACGCGATCCATTGTCACCGCTTTGGATGGCTTGCTTGATTGTTCTCGCCAGTTTCGATTGATCGAGTTCCCCAGCCACCACTCTTGCCCATACCTCTCGCGCCACTTCGACCGTTTTTGGGTTCTGGTCCCGCAAGACCGAAACGAGGCCCTCTGCGGCACTCGCCCCCAGGAGTCTCGGCTGTATATCTAGATCCTTGACCACAAAGTCTGGAAGATCCGAAAAAGCGAGGAAGCGATACAGCTCCGAACGAGATATACCCAGACCTTCCGCCATACGCTTCCGGTTGGGAAACTCTTTCTCGGTGCTACGAATAGAGCGAGCGATCTCATAGTCGGACAGGTCGTCGCGCACGACGTTTTCCACAAGGGCTAACATCGCCATCTCTTCATCCGAAAGATCGATGATGACAGCCTTGATCGTCTCTTTCCCGATCATCTTGTGGGCACGCCAACGCCTCTCGCCAGCAACAATCTGATGGCCGGGCGCCGCCCGTCGAACTACGATTGGTTGAACCAGCCCCGCTTCCCGAATCGATTCGGCGAGTTGCGTCATCTTGGCTTCGTTGAACACCTTCCGTGGCTGCCACGGGTTAGGAACGATGTCCGCAACGGCTACGTCCGACGCGGTGCCTGCCTTCTCAAGTTCGACTATTCGCTGTTGTGCCTGAGCTAACGCTCCTGCCATCCCAGGGGCGGTTCGCGGGCTGGTGGGTTTTTCTTGCTGCTGGTCAAGCTTGATGTCTTTCGCTGCCCGGACCTCAGCAGTCTTGCTCATCATGCGCTCACGCAAGTTGCTCATTGTCCGGCCCTCCATTGCGCAACATACTGATCATCGATCCACTTGCAGTAGTCCAGCAGCGGTTGCTTTACCCGGGCCAAAGTCTTCGCAACAGCATCAGAACGCGATAGGTCGAAGACCGTCGAGAAGGCTAACGCGCCGTTGCTCATAACGGAACTGGCCGGAACCTCCGTTGTATTAAGCCAGTCCCCATATGCACGTTGAGACCAGGAGCGGACAACCGGCGCTGATGATGTTGTTCCATAGTCGACTCGAGACAGGAGGACAGAGATGAAGTCGTACGTTTTATCGACCTCATGCTCCACGAACCCATGCGCGACTTCGGCGAACAGAGACCAGAAAGATACCGAGGAGATAAAGTCCAAGCTCTCCGGAACCAATGGCATAACCATCGAATCTGCCGCCATCAGGCCATTAAGGGTCATGTACGAAAGAGACGGGGCGGTGTCCAGAATGATGTAGTCGTATTGGGCCCGCAGCGGTTCAACTCCCTTGCGAAGAACAGACCAGAATTCGAAGCCTGGGTTTGTCTGTTGCGCCGTAGGAAGATGAAACTCCGCGTCATGAAGGTAATTGTGTGCAGGGATAACGTCGAGCCCATCCCAATATGTACTTTGAACCTTCGCGGCGAGTCCGCCTTCGATGTTCGGGTCGTAGATGAAAGGGAGGACCGTGTCCTCCCACGTCACGTCCTTTTCCGCATACAAGCCGCAGAGTTCCGAGAGGGACGCCTGCGGATCGAGGTCAATGACAAGGACTTTGCGACCGCGCAGGCTCAAACCTTGCGCCAGGCACATGGTCGTAGTGGTTTTACAGGAGCCCCCTTTGAAGTTCGCAGTGATCAACACGCGGCCACGATGCTCACGAGTGCCGGTGACGAGCGGAGTCTGGTAGATGTCAGATACTTGCTGTACCCACGTGCGAACATCCTTAAGAGAGAAGATGCGCGCCCTGCCTGTGCCGTGCGCCATGCCGGGCGGAAGCTCCCCACCTTCCTTAGTCGCCAGATAATTAATCTTCTGGCGGTCGATACCGCATAGCTCTGCCAACTCCCCAATCGTGAAGACGGGAGGGTTCTTGCGAGGTCGCGGAGCCAGAATCTGGTCGCGTAGTTCATTCGCCATGACTGACAGACGCTCAGCGAACTCACCGAGATTGGAGAGCTTCACGCGCCTGTCTATCCCAGGCAATTCGCTCAAGTTCATTTTGCAGTTCCTATGTTTTGTCTAGGTGAGCTGATTTCTTCACGCTCACCATCGATTTCTACGGTTATTGGTGGATCACGCGTCGAACCGTAGAATACTCATCCCACTGCAGAATTGCCATTGAAATCTGACTGGAACAGCGAGTTCAATCGTCGCCAACGTTTATTTCCTTTTATTTCAACTACTTACCCGATCTGATTAGCGGAAGACTGTAACGGAAAATCGCCAAAGGGAGAGACGACTAACGGGCCCGGAGTCGAAAAATAAAACCCGCCAACACAGAACGCCTCACCTTATCCGGACTCAAAAGCCGCCAAATTTCGGCCCTCATTTGTGCGCCACACAATTCGCCTCACCTTCGCTGAAGGCCATGCCGACGACGTTTTTGTCAAAGATCCCAGGTCTCTGCGTCAGCCCAATCCCACTTTCCCATTTACAAACGCAGACTGCATCGCTCCGCGGCAGCTTGTTCGTCGCGCACATTCGGCCCGCCGTGGTTAGTGTTTACAAAATAAACAAAAACCACAAACAACTAACGTAAAGCAGACTTTCTTTAAAAAACAGGAAGTTAGATACCCGAGGTGAGGCGAATTGTGTCAAAGGTGCTGTTAATTGAGAGCTAGGGTGAGGCGTTTACCACCCCAAGGTGAACCAAATTGAGCAGCAAGGTGAGGCGATTTGGCGCGAGGGTGAGGCGAATTGTGGCGAGGGGCGGGTGAAAGGTGAGGTGTTCTGTGTGGACCGTCGAGCAAGGTGAGGTGATCTGTGTTGACTTCGCACCTTCCCATCGGTACCGTACCGCTCCAGATATCCTTGACCGCAACCTTGGAGGCCGCATGACAACTGCAGGGCAAGTAGCCACATCTCGGCAACTGGCCTTGGCTTTGTTCGACGACGCAACCGGTCAGGATCTCCCGGTCGACACAGCGCGATCCGATATTGGCTTCGCGCGAAAGAACGTCCTTATTCGAATTATCGATTTAGGCGTCGCAGCGCGACGTCTGATCGATGCGGCGTATTTCATCGTTGCTCAGGACGAACAGGTGCGTAGCCTCTATGACGTTGAGCTGGATTACTTCAAATGGCTTATGCGTTACTCGAGTCGCAACAACACCCATCTCGAGCAAGTCATCACAGAAGCCCAACGAGCATTGATCCAGGCGACCACTGCTCCGGACGCCGATGGCGAAAAGCCCTTTGGCTCAGTACAACTGATCGGACGCATCTCGTACTCTGGCGGCCGCTTCCAATTTCGAGTACCTCTGGATCTCATAGACATCATTCGTGGTCCAGGCAAGTCGCATTGGCTCAGCCTGCGTATTACGTCACTCTTCACCCTCAGCTACGCACGGGTCATGTACGACCACTTGCTTCCATACGCCGATGACGGAGAAACGGATTGGCTTACGCTCGATGAATTGCGTTTGTGGCAAGGGGCAATGGGTGCCAAGGCAAACGAGTTCAAGTACTTCAAACGAGACTGGCTAGTACCTGCTATTGAGCAGATCAACGAGGTCTCCGACCTGAGGCTTTCATACGAGACGCGCAACGAGCAGGGGTCTCGGAAAATCGGTCGCCTGAAGTTCCGCATTGAGCGCAAAGAGATGGCTGAGCGCATCCTTCATACTCACGAGCAGGCGCAAGCGATCTATCAAACGTTGAAGCAGGAGTTCGGGCTATCCAGCGCTCAACTCAACCAGATCGCGGCATCGCGCGACACCTACAACGATGAACGATTGGAGCAGGCAATCGAGCGCACGCGCTTCAGCTTGAAACTGGGTAAGGTGTCGAAGAGTCCGGCGGGATTCTTCATGAAGGCACTGAAGGAGGGGTGGATCATCTCCGACGCTGAGCGTCAGATGGTAGAGATCCAGGAAACGTTGGCGCTGACAGAACAACGCGAAGTCGAAGTGAAAGAAAAGGCTGTCAATCGGGCGGCGTTGCGGATCGCCGCCCAGGATGTGCATGCTCAGGACCGTAGAGTCGAAGAAGTCCGGCGCGGATGGGAAGCTTATGAAGCAGCGACACCTCGACAGCGAGAGGACTGGCGACGGACCTATAAGGTAACGCCCGCCGGCAAACTCACTTTGCGTCGACTGGGCATCGATCCAACCAGCGATTTGGCTGAACCGACGATCCAGAAGTACCCCGACCTAAAAGACGGATTCGCCGGCTACGTATTCAACAGGTCAAGGTCTGGCAAGTCTCGCTAGTCTCAGTTCGATACTTGTAACGCATGTTGGCCGCAGAACGTCCTGTGTTTCCGCCGGCGTCTTTCCTGTGCGAATTTTGCGGACATGCATTCCGACCAGGCGATGAAAACGACGAAGCTCAACGGACACGTCGTCCCCGACCGGCGGCCTATCAGATAAGTTGCAACACTCCAATCAAAACCGCGTTGATTGCCCTCTCAAGACGCGGAAGATCCGACGAAATGCTGGTCAACTGCGGCGAGTACAGCCTGATGTAACCTTCCTCTTTATGGCGTGTGAGCCTCACGACCTGTTGTCGGATCGGCGCCAGAAACCCAGTAGCCAGGCCCGCGAGTATCTCGTGCACCTTGAGGTCGGAACGGGCGCCAAAGCTCACGGCGCGCGCTATCAAGAGTATACGCCCAGTCCGCTTTTCAATCTTCGCGAGTGTTTCCACGGATTCAAAGGAAATGCGATGTGCGTCGCCAAAAGTGTGGATAACTTCGTCTGGGACTTTTGCTGCGCGCAGCAACCGACTGACGTGTGGTTTCGAAATGCCCAAGGCGGAGGCCAATTCAGACTGCGATCGCCAAATTTCCCGATTCAAAAACGAGCGGCAAAGCCGCCCGAACATGATGATCGATGTCTTCCGTTGGCGCAGGCTGTTGTATTGGGCGAGAGCCTCTCGCTGAAGAAGCGTAAGTGAATCTGTCTGCATAATGGATCTTTCCAAAATGAGTTCAGGCTAACCCGGACGCTCGAATGTCAAGGAACCTCAAGCATCAACCGGGCGATCACATGTCGCGATTGAGGAACTTGGCATTTTGAATTGGACGTCGCCAAAACTTCCGTCAGCCGGCTGACACCGAAAGCTCGACATTCTCGTTTTAAATCAATGACGTGACTGTGCGGTTCCATGTAACCCATGTAAACAGCCACGATCCTATTCGATACGCTCGCAGTCGTTGCCCCGAAAGCTACCCCAAAATCGTCATCATTTCGGCTTAAGCCCGTTAGCCGGCTGACGCGACCCATCGCCGAGCCCCACAGCCCAGAAAGCGCCCACAAATCGCACCTCTTTTGCATGAGTTGCTTCCCATGCGGACTGATTCAATGGAGTCGGTCCAAATGGAACGAGCGTCATGCCTCTTTTCCGCAGCAAAAAGCAGATAGCACTGTCTACCGCCCCTGGGGGCTATTCCGAAGATGATCCCGAGAAGATCATCTTCGATAACGGCTCGCGCCTGCGCGTTGAAGCGAACCACTGGAAGACCTTCTGCTTCATCCTCGTGTTCATTGCTGGCGGCGCAATCTACACCCGAAATCCAGCGCCGTCCGTCGTGAAGGCCTATGGTGTGTCGGGGGACGCGAACGGCCATGCTGTCGTTACCCAACTGACGGCATACAAGCCAGACGATCAGGCTATCCGCACCTCGCTTCGTGAGACCGTCGAGCGATGGTTCACGATCGAGCCGGTCCTCACCGATGACATCCAGACATCGCGCATGGCTCGCAACATCAACGGCGTGAAGGCCATGATGGTCGGCAATGCCCGCAACCAGTTCGGCGACTGGGTCAAGACGGATGCACCGTTCCAGCAGATCACGCTCAACCCGAAGCTGGTGCGTGAAGTGCGCGTGACCAACGTCGCGATGCTCGAAGACTCGACCGCGGTGGTGGAGTTCACGACAAGCACGACGCAATCGCCGACTGACAAGCCGGTGGTGCAGAAGTACGCCCTGACGTTCCGCTACCAGATCATTCCCCCGACTTCGGAAGACGCGCTCGGTACGAACACGTTCGGCGTTTTCTATCCGTTGTTCTCAATCCAAAAGACCCAATGATGATCGACTCCCGCACGCTCGCCTCGTGGGTCGCGGCTCTTGCCTGCGTCACGGTGGTTTGCTCGCCAGTGTCTGCTGCAGGGAAGGGCAGCCAAGAACGGGGCGATGGCTTGAAGCAGCGCATGTCTGCGAATCTGTACTGCTTTGGCTCTCCTCTAACGGTTGCAATTGCGGTGCCCGGGAACGCTCTGACTTGTCGCGGCTTTCGGTCGACGTGGCTGAACAGTTTCTCGGATTACCGCCGTTCGATGATGAAGCCAGTTTAGTTCAAGTGATCCTGGCCCTGAGCCGTCTTGACTATCGCAAATCCGACGTGAAAAAGATATTGGCAGTTTGCGGTGAATACATCACGCATCGTTATGGCGCAGGCCAGTCCTGATCGGACAGTCAAGCACGCCGGACAGTTCAACGAGATCGGCTATCGGGCGAGTTGCGGAGTGGACCAGCCGTTCGAGTGACCACTGCATTGCTCAGGCGAGCCGTAGAAAGTGGCTGGCTGAATGCACTGAGGAAGCGAGGCTCGCCCCTTCTTGCAAGCCCGACGGTTTCCCCCCAAAAAGCTTGACTGAGTGACTCAGGGCGTGAAGCGGTCACGCACCCAGTATCGCCGGCAATGACCGCTCCAAGATCCCACGGTCGCTCGCTTGATACCGAAAACGCTGTCTGCTTTTCGTCGGACCGCGGTTCAATCGCGCCGCGATGAGCTGTGGCGATTTCGAGCAGTCGCTAGTAAATGACTTGAACATTCCTCGCAAAGGTTATACAAAAGGATAAATATGTAGCGTTAGCGGGCAGGCATGTGGCTGCGGTAAAGCTACGCATTAACCAGTCGCACGCTGTGCTGTCAAGATAGAGCCGTTGCTGCTGCTTCATGCGGCGTAGCTCTTGATCGCGATAATGACGGCAGCTGACGAGGTATCCTCCGTAAACGATTGCTCATCCGCGGCGTTCCCTGAGAGCCGGCTTTCGACATACAAATGGAGGAGCCCCTCAGCTATGAGGGTCCGCCTGGCCTGATAATTCAAGCAGGCATGAATTTCCATTTTCGATGGGCATTAAATCCCGGTGGTTGTCGTACTCCGTCACCCTCAGCTTTTCCCGAACAGTTATCTGGGCATTTAGAAAGCACTTATCGGGCAGGAATTAAGAGCATCGCATATGGGAGAGTCATTTCCTCCTGTTCCTGCTGAATGGCTCTTTTTAATGTTTGTTTGCAAACATTCATTACGTGCAGTGCTCTTTTATCCACCAGGATAGAGTCCGGGAGGTGAAAAGATGAAATGCTGTCTCATGCATCCGGCAAGTGGGCTGCTTGTCTGCTCGACAATGCTCTTCGCCAGCATCAGTTTTGCCCAGACTCTTGTCATCAACGGCAATACGACCCAGACTGCCGCCGTCGGATCGACGGTGATTGGCACACTCGTTCCCGGATCCAGTAGCGGGACGGTGAATGGGGTCCCCGGGGGAACGTTCATTGTGCCGGCCGGGGCCGACGTCGCACTGAACCATATAGAAATGGCCCAGCAAGCCGGCAGTAGCGGACTGATATCCGTGACTGGTGGAACGATTACCGCCGTCAATCCGCAATCCCAAAACTACATTGGCTTTAATGGATCCGGTGTGCTGACGATCAACAACGGCGGTTCCGTGACCGGGTTCACCCAGACCTACCTGGGAACCAATCCCGGCAGCAGCGGTGCGCTCACGGCCGATGGTCAAGGGTCGAGATATGCGGCTACGGGTTTTATTTACGTCGGGAATTCCGGTTCCGCGCAGTTGAATGCGACGAACGGCGGCGCAGTCTCGAGCCAGGATACGGTGCAGATCGGGGCCACCTCAAGTGCGCAAGCGGTTGTCAGCGGCGCGGGTAGTAGACTGTCCGCGACTGGCTTTCTCGGCGTGGGTGTCTTGCCCGGCGCCGACGGTGTCCTGACTATTACCGACGGCGGCATGGCGACGAGCGCCAGAGGAACTTATCTCGCCTTCAACGCGGCGTTTGGGACGTCGCCTGCTTCGACTGGGTCGGTCGTGGTGTCGAACGGGGGGTTACTCACGTCACCGTTTCTCGTTGTCGGTACGCGCGGTCCGGGCGATCTGCAGATCCAATCGAACGGCACCGTGACGATCGGCGGGAAGACGATCGTCGGCTCGATTGCGGGCACGAGTTCGGTCGAGATCCGCGGGCCAGGTGCCACGCTTAACGTGGTCAACGATGACCTGGTCGTGGGGGCGCAGGGAAATGGCACGATGACGATCGCCAACCAGGGCGCCGTTAACGTGACAGGCAGTGGCGCCATGTTCATCGCTGGTCAGTGCACCGGACTCTCCTCATCTTTCTGTAGCACGACGCCAACCGGAGGTGCCGGCACCGTCACCGTCACCGATGCCGGTTCGGTACTGAATTCTGGCGCGTCGCTCGGTGTCGGTCAGTTTGGCGCCGGTGCCCTGACCATTGAGAGTGGCGCGTTGGTGCACGCGAATGCCGTGTCTGTTGCACAGAATGCTGGCTCTACGGGGACGCTCAACATTGGTGCGCCCGCCGGCACGGCGCCGGCCCCGCCCGGCACGCTAGATGCCAGGACGCTGACTTTCGGCAGCGGCACGGGCGATCTCGTGTTTAATCACACGGACTCCAGCGGCAACTACCAGTTCCCCGCGGCCATCGCAGGCTCGGGCGCTGTCAACGTCTATAGCGGCAAAACCGTCATGACCGGCGTCAGCACCTATGCCGGTCCGACCACCGTGCAAGGCGGTACGCTAGCGGCTGGCGCTCCCAATGTCTTCAGCCCGAATTCTGACTATGCGGTGCAGTCTGCCGGCACACTCGATCTGCGCGGGTTGGACCAGCGTGTGGCGAGCGTCGTCAATGCCGGGCTGGTCCGCATCGCCAGCGATCCAGGAGCCGTGTTGACCACGACCAGTTATGCCGGCCACAACGGCACCATCGCCATCGACACTTACCTCGGCGGCGACAATTCACCTTCAGACCAGCTTGTCATCGACGGGGGTTCGGCAACCGGCAAGACCATCATCGCCGTCACCAACGCCGGCGGCCCTGGCGCGCTGACGCACGGCAACGGCATCCCGGTGGTGGTCGCGACCAACGGCGGCACCACGGACCCAGGCAGCTTCACGCTGGCCGGCGAAGTCCGCGGCGGCGCCTACGACTACCGTCTGGATCGGGGCGCTCCCAGTCGCGCGTCGTTTGCGAACGACTGGTTCCTGCGCTCGGAATTCGTCGTCGGAACGGGCGAGGTGCCGCCCGGCCCGGGCGAGGAACCTCCGCCCGAGGTAACCTTTCCCAACGACCCGCCGCCTTCCGTGCTGCCCCCTGGCGAGTACCCGATCATCGGGCCGGAACTTGCCACCTACTCGGTGGTGCAGCCGCTCACGAGACAACTGGGCCTCACCATGCTCGGTACGATGCACGAGCGTATCGGCGATACGCTGACACAGGCCGCGGGCGGTACCGACGCCGAAGGGGTGGCCCGTTCGGCGTGGGCGCGGCTGTTCGGCCAGCAGATCGACAATCGCTACGAGACCTTCACCGATGCGCGCGCTAACGGCCATGTGCTCGGCGTGCAGGCGGGCCTCGATCTCTGGGGCGGCAGCTTGATGTCTGGCCATCACGACGCCGCGGGCGTCTACTTCGCCTACGGCAACAGTAATGCCGACGTGGACGGCCTCGTCACGAATGCGGCGGCGACTAACTATGTGCTGAACCACACCGGCTCGGTCAATCTCAATGGGTATTCCGGCGGCGCGTACTGGACACACTACGGCCCGGGAGGCTGGTATATCGACGCGATACTGCAAGGCACCTATTACGACGGCGATGCGACGACACAGTACGCCCGGTTGCCGATCTCGGGGTTGGGGTTCGCCACTTCGCTGGAGGCAGGCTATCCGATTCCCTTGCCGCTTGGACCGGGCTTCGTGCTAGAACCGGAGGCACAGCTCATCTGGCAGCACGTCGGGCTGAACGAAGCCAATGACGGGCTGGGTCCTGTCGATCCAGGCTCGACGTCAGGCGTGAGCGGGCGGCTCGGGGTGCGGGGTCAGTGGAGCATTGAGCGCGCCAACGGCGAGCTGTGGCAGCCGTACCTTCGCACCAATATCTGGCGGGACTGGGGCGCAAAGGCAGCGACGACATACGCCGGAGCCCAGCAGGTACCGCTGAGGCAGCAATTCACGCGTATGGACGTCGCCGCTGGCGTGACGGCGAGGCTCGACATGCGTATGAGCTTGTACGGGCAGTTCGGCTACCAGTTCTCGATCAATGATGCCGTGAGCGGGAGCCGAAAAGGTGTCTGGGGAGACATCGGCTTTCGCTACACTTGGTGAGAGACGGGGGGAGCAGAAACAAGCGCAGTGCGTGTCACCACGACAATGGTGGTCGGGTGAACCGAGGACTGCCAAGGTTCGAATTCAAGCGCACCGGTCCAGATTTTACGCGGTTAGCTATCTCGCCGGGTAACGAAACGTTCAGGCCTGGACAGAGGATGTACGCTGTCCCCTTCTGATCTCCCGTTCTTGCTGTCACGTGCGCCGCGATACACATCCGGTCATCATAGAATCTTTGTCGCGCATGAGGACGCACTACAAAGACAGAGGACGGGCTAGCTGGCTAGACGGCGTGAAGTCGTCAGGACCTGCGAGCCCGAGCGCCCCGGTGAGCGGAGGCTATCGGCAAGGCCTGTCGCGCACCTCAGCAGTCAGGAAGCTTTGCGTTCGGACCAATCGCGCACGGCCATCCTCGCTAGCGAGCCAATGACCGTTGCTGCGACTGAGCAGCTGGATGTGTGAAGTGCAGCTACTGTCTCTGGAGCCGACATTCGCGTGTCCATCCGCGGGCGCAAGAGAACGACTGGAGATGGCCGTACCTCGCCTCTCGCAGTATCCTTCGGCTCGTTTCGGGAAAGGCGGACACCGTTCCGGAAAGCCGAAAGCTGTATGGTTTTTCTGGCCTTTTCGCCCTTTGCAGCCTTCGATCTGGCGCTATCGTTGTCCCATCTACCGCGTCTCTGACGCATCGAACCGCCGGCACGCACGTCCGGCATCTATTTTTGACCCTATCGGGAACCACTCCCGATAGGGAGCAGGTTCCCCTTTCTGGAGAACCTGCAATGCAACAACTGACTGCACCCCTGAAGCGCATCAAGCTCGGCCGCAATCCCCGGACGTATTTTGATCCGAAGGCGATGGCGGAACTGACCGAGTCGATTCGCGCGCATGGCGTCGACACGCCGATCATCGTTCGCCCCGTTGACGAAGACGACTTCGACTTCGAGGTGATCGCGGGTGGCCGTCGCTATCGCGGCGCCATGGACGCTCACGGTGAAGAGTTCCCGATGCCCATCGTTGTAAAGGACGTCGATGAAGTCGAAGCGCGGCGCATTGCGCTCACCGAAAACATCCAGCGCGACAACCTTTCTCCTTCCGAAGAAGCCATCGATGCCGCCGAGCTGCTCGGTCTGCAGGGCGGCGATCGCGACGTGACGGCCAAGATTCTTGGCTGGTCTCGCGCGACGCTGGATAGCCGCCTTGCGCTGCTGAACTGCTCGACGGCGGTGCTCGATGCATTGAGCGAGCGAAAAATCAATATCGCTCACGCCGAACTGCTGGCGGCGCTCTCGAAAGAGAATCAGGACAAGGTCCTGCCTGTCGTTGTCGCTGAGAAGCGGTCGGCCGCTGATGTGCGCAAGCTGGTGGAATCGGCGTCGTGCGCGTTGGCTCCTGCCATCTTCGACAAGACGGACTGTGCGGGCTGCCCGCACAACTCTTCAACGCAGGCACAGATGTTTGGCGAAGCGATCGGTACGGGAAACTGTACTAACCGCACCTGCTTCAACGAGAAAACCGAGAAGCAGCTTGAAGCGACAGCGGCAGGCCTGCGTGATGAGTTCCAGACCGTGCGTATCGTGCGGGCAGGGGACAACAATACGCGCGTGCGACTGGCTGTGGAAGGCGCGAACGGCGTTGGTCTCGAACAGGCGAAAGCCTGTCACGGTTGCGCAAATTACGGCGCAGCGGTGAGTGGCCTTCCTGATTCGATTGGTAAGGTCTATCGCGGCCAGTGCTTCGACACCGTCTGCAACATGAAGAAGGTGGCGGCTCGCATCCAGGCGGAGAAGGCTGCATCGCAGCCGGCAAAGCCCGACAGTGCAAAGTCCGCACCAGCAGCCAAAAGCGCAAGTGCGGGCAGCAAGTCAGCCACTGCTCCGGCGTCCACGAACCCCTCGGTGACGGTCATTGCCGAGTCCGAGAAGGTGAAGGCCTATCGCGTGAAGCTGTGGCGCAAGGCCTTGCGTGCTGATATCGGCATGAATCATGAACTGGCCCGCCAGTATCTGATTGCAGTCGTGCTGAGCGGTCATGCACGTCAGGTCGACGATGCTGCGTTCCGCAAGTTCTTCGAGCGGATTGTTGGCAGCGAGGCACCCGTGTCCAACCTGCCCAAGGCGATCGACGCCGTGCAGGCAGCGAAGGAAAGCTCACAGGCGGACCTGATGATTGCAATGCTGTTCGCCGCAATCGAAGGTCTGGATGTGACGTATCTGACGCAACTGTGCAAGTCGCACAAGCTGGATCTGAAAAAGCACTGGAAACTCGACAAGGAGTTTCTGGAGCTGATCACGAAGTCCGAGATGATGGTGCTGGCCGACGAGATCGGCATCCGCGCCGCGCTGGGCGACAACTTCAAAAAGGTCTTCGCGAAATCAAAGCCGGAAGTCATCGAGGCGCTCCTCAAGGTCGAAGGTTTCGACTACGAGGGCAAGCTGCCGAAGGTGCTGAAGTTCTGAAATCGCGGGGCGCGTTCTGCGTCCCGTCTCCCCTCTATATGTATACGCCGCCATCGCGCGGCGTCTCTCTTCTTTCGAGGTATTCAATGTTTCAACAACTTGAAGCGCTGGTGCGAGCCAGCGGCAAGCTGCAACTTACGCTGAAGATGGACAACGACCGCATGGCGGTAGTGGTGGTGCCGCAAGGCGAGGGCAAGGACGCAGCGCTGCGCCAGCCGCTGGTGCTTACTGGTACGGCGGCCGAGCTCGAGGAGGGCTTTGCTGCGGCGATCGGTTCGTACTCGACGGCTCATGCGTCGCTGTCCGAACAGGTCGCGGCAACCACCGCGATCCTGCAGGAAGCGGAAAAGAGCCAGGCGTCCAAAGCGCAGAAGTCTCTCGCAAAGGGCGGTAAGACGGCACCGGCGAAAGCCGGTCAGTCGAACGCCAGCAGTGAGGGCGACGAGGACGATGAAGCCGGCAACGATGATGACGAACAGTCAGCGTCTGCGTCGGCCGCGCCGGCTTCTGCAACGCCAGTGGATGCCGGGAAGTCCTCCGGCACCGATCTTCTTTCCCTGCTCAGCTGAGGTGCGCCATGTCCATTTCCGTCGCCCGTCTGGTTCGCGAGTTCGTCTACAACGGCGTGAACTTCGTCGATCCCGGTCCGACCTTTTCTCCCGAAGAGGTGCGCGATCTGTACTCCGCCCAGTATCCGGAGCTGACCACGGCCGCCATTGAGGGTCCGGTCTACAACGGGGAAACCGCCCGCTACACGTTCATGCGTGCAGCAGGTGCCAAGGGTAGCGATGCGTAAGCGCGCGCTCATGCAATGCATCGCCGATGAGGCAATGCCATCGTCCAATGAACCGCCCGAAAGGGCGGTTTTTTTTCATGACAAGGAGATCGAGCAATGTTCTTCGATCCTCGGCCGGCTGATGCGCACGTCGCTCTTGACGGCGTCAGCTGGCAACCGCAGCGGCGTGCCGTTGCCCGACGTCGACCTGCCCATGATTTTCTGACGCTTCCGGATGTGTCGTGCGACGTGGTTGCGCGGCCGTCGATGAAGTGGCCGCATGACGCAGGAGTAGCACGGCTCGTCGCGACTCATTTCGAGTCCGGCGCGCTCCGGGCGTCCGATGTGAGCAGTTACGAAGGCGCCGGCCACGCGATGGCGCAGGCGCTGTTCGCCTGGATCAGACGGCAGTGCGGCACGCTGAAGCGCCTCACATTCAGGCCGGTGCTGCTCGATGCGGCGTCTGTCCAGGACCAGATCATGTACCAGGACAACGCGTCGGAGTTCGAGGTGAGCTCGCCGCTGTATCTGGGCATCGATACCGTCGAGGACTACATCTACATGATCGACGACCGGGCGGCGCCGTTAATCCAGGCGCATCCGCGGCTGCTCTCGACGGCGCTGATCCTGATCAACCGGGCAGCCTTTCGCACGCTGTGGATGCGAACTCCCGATGACTTCCTTGGGATGTTTTCGCAATGGCATTGGGATGGCGATCCGTGGTGCACCGACGAGGAGGCGATCGGGTTGCTGAAAGACCGCTTTGGCGACGACCCACACGAGTACGAGCAGTACCTGCCGTCCGTTGTGCGCGACGAACTTTGTCCGGACAGCATGGAGATCGGTCGGTATGACCTGCGGGCTCGCCGGTGGCGTTCGTTTCCCGCCTTGGGCATCGAGGCACTACGGCGTCTCGGCTATACCGAGCGTGGCTGGATACGCGACCTGTGCGCGGAACTCGAGCATCTGACGGCTCTGCTCACAAAGGCTGGTCGCCGGAACCTGTTTGACTGGGCGTTCAGACCTGAGGCGATCTATGCCGCCACGTCCATCGCGGCGTGCGACGGACCGTATGTCGGCGATGTGCTCGATACGCACTACGAGTATTTCAGCAACGGCGGCGACGGATCGTGCTTCCACGGTTTCATCGCGCTTGCCACCACCCCTGATGACATCCGCAAGCAGTACGCGGACCTGTCGTTGGGCTTTTCCATTCTTCGTCAGGTTGACCGCGTGGTTTCACTGATCACGCGCGATCCGCAGGGGACAAGTTAATGAAAGACGTTTTTCTGTCGACGGGGCATTCGGTCCCGCTGTCGGTGACGGGTGCAATCCTGCTGTATTCGGGTGTCGCGAGCACGGACAGCCCGGTCTATGCCACGGCGCATCCCGTCACGATCAAGGGCAAGCGCCCTGTGATCGGTGCGGGACGACCGGTGGACCGCGGCGCGCTGTTCACGGCGCTCGATTCATTTGCCGAACGCTGTGCGGCGAAGGCCGAGTTTCTGCCGGAGAGTGTCCTCGCGATCGACCGCACCGCTGTGACCTGGTGGTGCCGGCCGACAACGCGACGGGTGTTTTTCGACTGCCCCGAATTTGGCACGGTCACCGCGGTGGTTCCGCACCCGGGCCTGGTCTTTCAGGCGCGCAATACCGGGTTCTACGTGTACGCCGTTGACGGCGCCGCACGGCCGACACCTGACACGCCGCTGTATGAACCGCCGTACTTCAACACATGGGACCACGGTTCCATCTGTATCGGTTCCGCTCGCGTTCCCGATCGCATCGACATCGCGTCGATTAACGGCTGGGAATGCGGTTTCTTCGAATCGGCGTTCACACACCCCAATGCGGGTGGGAAACGCGTCAATCACCCACGAGGCGAATTTGCATTCTGGAAGGAAATGCTGGCCGGCAAGTACGACGAGCAGTTCCCCCTGCAATGTCTCGTGCCCATGAAACGGACTCTCGGCGATCTGATCGCGCAGGGTCCCAAAGGCTAAAACCACATGAATATTCTCGATATGACGCTGCAACGGTCGTTTCCGACCGTCATGGTCCCGCGCAACGAAACCGTCGCAGAGATGCTGACGGCGGGCGAGCGGTTGCTGATTGCGGAGAACGGTGTGTTCCTTGAAGTCCGGCGTCCGTGGCTATCGCTGGTGCGCCAGGTCGCGGAATTCAACGTCCGCACGGCCATACCGTATGGACGGGTTACGCCGTCGACGCGGCTATTGTGCGAAACCATTCCGGCTGACCTGGTAGGTGCGTTCGCACAGATGGCCCGCAAGGCGCATCCCATGGAAACCGGGGCGTGGATTGTGTGGAGTCCCTCGACGCAGGCCTTCCGGCTCGCGCCGGTGGGCATCGTCACCCATACCGCCGGTTCGCTGAAGTATCAGCCTCCGGCTCTCGCCGGCGATGAAGTGCTGGTGATGGACTGCCATTCGCATGGCAGGCATCCCGCGTACTTTTCGTCGACCGACAACGACGATGACCGGCATGACGTGAAGATGGCGCTTGTCATCGGCAACTGTGACCGTTCGACCCCGAGCATCGCCGTGCGTCTCTGCGCAAAGGGGATCTTCGAGGAGACGGAACGCGCGCCGGCGTCGTGGTATCAGGCAGTGCGCGTTCGGGAGGCGGTATGACGGGCGCGATCTGCCATGAAATCCCGGCGCACATGGTGCAGCGTCCCTGGAGAGTCATCGTCGTTGGAGCGGGCGGGACGGGCAGTGCTGTTCTGCCAGCCCTCGCGCGGTTGCACCACGCCATGATCGAACTGGGACACCCCGGCGGGATCGAGTGCACGGTGTACGACGACGATACGGTGAGCCCGACTAACGTTGGACGGCAGGGTTTCTATCCGAACGACGTGGGCAGTTACAAGGCCTCGCTGATCGTGAACAGGCTGAACATGCTGATGGGTACCAACTGGCGTGCGATCACGCAACGCCTGAACGGTCGCACAGCACTGTTCAATGTCGATCTTGTGATTGGTTGTGTTGATACGCGTGCTGCCCGCAAGGCAATTCTCGACACCGTCGGGGAAACGCACGCGTATTACCTCGACTGCGGCAATGACACGGATCGCGGGCAGGTGGTGCTTGGACAGACCATGCCCAGGGGTCAGAGGAAAGCCAGTCCGGACCGGTTGCCGCATGTGGGCGACCTGTTCCCGGACCTGGTGGACCCGTCGAAAGACGCTGAGGACGATACGCCGTCCTGCTCGATGGCCGACGCGCTGCGCAAGCAGTCGCTGGTCATCAACTCGGCCATTGCGGTTCAGGCGTTCAATCTTCTGTGGACCCTGTTCCGTACCGGTTCGTTGAAGTATTCGGGCGTGTTCGTGAACCTGGCAACCGGGCGTACGAACCCAATCCCGATTGACCCTGCTGCGTGGGCACGCTTCGGATACGAGGCACCCAAACCCAAGGAAAAGAAGGCTCGAAAGAGCCGGAAATCCCCCACCGCAGACTGACCAGCCGCTTCCTTCGGGAAGCGGCTTTTTTATGGAGGCACCACATCGCTATACATTAAAGCAGTGCTCGTCGCTGCATCCCTGAGCTTCATTCCTCAAACAATTTTCCGAGCATTCAATGCCGAACAACTTTTTCTCTAAAACCGCGCTCGCTCGCACCGCGAGCACTCCGTATGCGCATGCAAATGCGCTTGTCATTACTCTGCTTGCACTCTTTCTGGCGGCGTTTCACCGCTACGAGGGATTCGCCGAGCCGTATCAGGTGTGGTTCCGTCTCGACGAAATCCACTATATCGGGCGTTCGGCACCGGGCGCGATTGAGCATCTGGCGGGGGCGTTCGCGCTCTGCTCGCTGTTCACGCTGTTCTGGGGCATCTTCGTGAGGCCGACCTCGCGTAACCGCGTGCTGGTCGCCGGTACGTTTGCCGTCGTGTACTTCGTCGCTTCGACGCTGATGCACGATGGAAGCCAATACCTGGCCAGCCACGATGCGGACCAGTTGATGCAGATGCTGGCGGACGTGCTCGGTCTCGGGCTCGCGCTGGTCTGGCTCGCGTGGCCTGAGGCACCGGAGGACGGCGAACCCAGCTTCGCCTGATTCCGTCCAACGTTGCTCCCTCCGGGAGCGGCGTTCTTTACAAACCTTCCCGCGCGGACCGACAACCCGTGCGGGTTGCTCCGCGCGGCTATTTCACGAGGAGCAACAATGAACGAAACGGCCGCCCGTATCAAAGCCGCCGCACAACGCATGCAAGGCGTGATCATTGAAGTCGATGGCGACGAATCTCTTTCGATCGACGCACGCGCGCTTGACGGCATAACCGACGAGGGCCTGTTCGATCTTGAAGGCGAACACGCGGCGAACCTGATTTCCGAGGCACGCGCGTACGTCCTCATCGCCGACGACGAAGTGACCTTCGAAGATGCCCTGGCATCTGTCGTTGAAGGCTATCTCTCGGACTATCGTGAGACGACTGTCGCACAGGCGATCGACCTTGCGTTCTGGGACGCCTTCAGGGTCGACGGTAGCCATATGGCGACCATTGGCGCTATCGAGGCCAGGTCGTGCGTCGGCGAAGCCGTCGTCAGGCTGCTAAACGACGTTCAACGTATCTGCGTGCGTCCGACCGCCGACGGAGGCGGCATGGAACCCGACATGGTCGGCGTCTTCAAGGCGGGCGCGTATCGACAGGCGCGCGTCTGGTATTTTGGCTAACCCAACGTTGTTCTGAATTGCGCGGCCCGCGGGCCGCGCGCGAAATCTGACGTCAGCGCTGGTCCTTCGGGATCAGCGTTTTTTTTCGCTGCCGCTCGCGTGAAGCAGGGCGAAATTTAAAAGCGAGGCGGTTTTCTCGATGTTTCCAGGCTGGCCGCGCTTCGGACTGGCCTAGACTGGCCGTATCACCCGCGCTTTTGCGCATCGAAAGAACACTCTGGCTTGCCGGAGTGCGCCAACCTTGGACCGACGAATGTCGGTCATCCACGACGGGCTTCCGCCTGTCTTTGACCCTGTTGGGAGCCAATCCCAACAGGGAGTCGGCTCCCTTTTTCTTAGGAGCCGCACAGTGCTGCAGCAAGTCCTTGTTTCGCATGTTCACGTCGCGACATCCCCAAAGGCGTTGGTCTCTCAGGCCGAGGCATATAGCAAGTCTCGGGAACTCCTGAGTCTCGTATACGGCCAGGGTTTCCGTCTGGCGACAACCGCCTACACCTACGAAATGTTTTCCCTGAACCTCGTTCGTGAGTTCCCCGATGCTGTTCCTGCAAAAGGACGCATCGCAGGAAGCGACGAGAACGTGTCGTGGATGGTCGGTAGTCAGACAGTGGCGATCTGGAACCCGGAGAAGGCTGTCGGCGTTACCGGATATTCGAACCAGATTCGCACCAGTTAATCCTTCCTCAAACCGCTTGTGTTATCGCGGTTGAATTCTTTTCCCGTCAGGGCAACCATCCCTGATGGGACGGTTGCCCTTCAATTCTTTGAGGCAACCATGTTCAAGATCATCATCAGTCTCGTTCTCGCATCCATGCTGTCCGCCTGCGCCAGTACCGATTTCGGCTCGCCGAATACGTATCAGCGCTACGACGTCCAGCGTGCCGGCTCTGTTGAAGAGGCCACCGTTGTTCGCACCCGCTCAATCTCGATTGAAGCGGGTTCGGATAACTCCGGGCTCACTTCGCTGATCACCGCCGGTGTGGGTGCGTTCCTCGGTAGCCAGACCATCGGCAACGGCACAGGACGCTACATCGCGGGCGCATTGTCAGGCGCTGCATCGGGCTTCGTCGCACAGAAGGTTTCACAGGCCATGTCGCAGCGTTCAGGGCTCGAGATCATCGTGCGCAAGAGTTCGGGCGCCACTGTTGTCGTCGCTCAACCCGATGACCAGCGTTTTGCCCCGGGCGAGCACGTGCTTCTCGTTTCGACCAGTTCGGGTCTTCGCGTCACTCACTGACCCGCCCTTCAGATGCCGGCACTGCCGGCGCATTCCTTCATCGCGAGGTGTTCCCGAATGGGCACCTCGCTTTTTCTTTTTCTGAGGTTTAAATGCTTAAGGTTCCAAAGGTGTTCCATGCCGACCGCCGCAGTGCGGGCGCGGCAGCAGACGCCGCCATCACACACCATGCGACGCAGATGCTGCGGCGTATCGCACGCGATCTTCGTCTGCGTTCCGGCGAGCACGAAATTGTCACCGAACCGGCTCGCCGCAATCGCGGCTGCCGCGTCACCCTGCGAACCCCGGCCCTCATGCTGGAGGTTGCAGACTCCCGGACCCGGCAGAAGATCGCCGTTTCCTTCCGCACGCGCCGCGGCCGCTCCGATCTGTCGGGCGGTGGCGACAACGCAGTGTCGCTCGAGCAGCTGTCGTCCCGCGAGGGCTACAACGCGCTGCTTGGCGGTCTGCGGCTTGCAGGCGGCCTCGATGGCGAAAGCCGGTAGGGGACGCGATGGAAATCGTCGACATTGTCGTTGAGTACCCATCCGGCCTGAGCATCACAGATCGGGCGACGTTTATTGCCGATCTGGATCAGGTCTGCATATCGGAGAGGCTCGCATTTGTCATACAGCACCTCTCCCAAACGGAGCCTCCGCCCAAGGTTTCTGCGCGGGGTCCCGATTGCTCCCTGCAACTTGAGGCCAGGGTCGACGGCACGTTCCATGTGGCGTCGAAGCTGGCAGATCGACTGGACAAGATCGGACTGTGGGCAGAGCTGGTGGACATGGTCAGGTCGCCCACGAGGGACCAACGCCAGCAATTCGGCCGGTTCATGCACACGCTGTCTGCCGCAGCAGTGATCGGTGCGATCAGCTTCTGGCACACAACGTCGAGCTGGTCTGTTTCCAACATCCTGTCGGAGGTCAATCTGGTCTTGGCCTTTGTGCTAACCTTGTACGTGGGCATGGTTTCCATGAATGGAGAATGAGCATGGGCTTCAGTTTCTTTGCGCTGGGCGTGGCTGTTGCCTTGTCTGTACTTGGTCTCGTCATGGACCGCAACGGTCGCAAGGCGGATCGCGCTCGTCGTCGCATCTGATTGTCAAAAGCTGACCGGCGACGCCGCCGGTCCTCAGTCCATCTAAAGGCTGCACCTCCGGGTGTGGCCTTTTTCTTTTCCGATCCCCATGTCCGAACTTCTCGAACCACCGGTCGTGCATGCCAGCACGCCGTTTGATCCTGCTCGAAAAACCATCAGCCAGGTTGTGAATCACATTGCCCGGACGCTGCGCCAATCCGAGATGGAACCGGAATGGATCGTGGCGGCCAACTTCATCAACGATCCGAACGAAGACTGCTACGGCCTGTCGGCTTCACGAGACTGGCCGGACAGCGGGACCGCGCGCCGACGGCTGGCGCTATCGGTTGCCCGCGGAAGCTCGGAAGGCTGGATCATCCAGATTGATTTTGTTCAGTTCATCCCCGTAGGTGAAGCTGGACACTGGAAGAGCCAGCCGGTCCTGCGCATCAAGACGCTTTCGCGCACGCAGGCATGGGCGATCGCCGCCGTTGTCTCGCGGATGCTCGACCTCGACTGATTCGATTTTCTTCACTTTTTTTGCAATCCCGGACGGGGCCAACTCCCCTGATGGGGTGTTGGCCCCGTTCCATTTTTGCGGAGCCAACATGTACCAACTCTCGATTCCCGGCCAGGTCTTCACGACCCCGACGCTCTCCGGGGTGTTCGCGCTGTTCGCCAATGAGGCGGTCCAGGCAACTGAGACCACTTTGATCAACCTGGAGGGCGGTGCGGGCGCAGTACGCGTGACGCGCTACAACGGCACGCTCGGTATCCGTCGTGACGGCACGGTCGCAGACATCGTTGCGGCAATGTTCGACGAAGCCCGTTCGCTGTGGCTATCGACCTATGGCCCTGAGCCGAAGCCCTGGCAGATCCGCGCGTCGCACTGGGAACTGCTGTTCGCACTTTTCGATCTTGCGCGCACGCCAACGCGGTTTCTCTCGACCGACCAGATCGATGCGCAAAAATCGGCCGCACGCGAAGCGCGCCAGTTCTTCAATCTGCTGTCGCTGTTCAATGACGTGGCCATCGAACGCTTCGGATTTGCCAGCGGCGGTCCTTGTGTGCCGGGAGGCAGCACGAACGGACGACATGAGGTGCACATCGCCTATGCGCTGCTGCGCAACGAGCAAATTCCCGAAGCGGTGCTCTCGGAATACCGGGTGATGGACAGGGCATTCCGCTATGACCTGGAGTGGGCGTCGACTTTGCTCGACGTTCCGACGCTGCGCGGGCGGCTACCGGCGGCGAAACTGCATCAGCTGGTGTCCGTGATGCGAGCGGCGAAACAGCCGGTCACGGCAGAAACGGTCGACGCTCTGGTGGCCGCTGTCGCCGGCGTATCCAATGCACCGGACTTCATCGAGGTCGATGACGCCCTGTTCGCGGCGGGCATCCTGCAGGTTGACCCATTGCCGGAGATGTTCGACAAGCCGGTATCGGTCGGACAGCCGGTCAATGCGCTGGCCGCGCGGCTTCGTGACCTGATCGCCGACTGGCGCCGGGAGAAGAAGCTGGACCATGCGGACATGCAGCGCACGCAGGGGCGGCTCAGTGCCCGTCAGCGCGCGCTGGAACGTTCGATGGCGTTGCTCGCACACGGGCGCGAAACGTTCGAATGGCCGAACCGTGTAGCCGTTGCACTGGAGTCGCGCGATGTGGCAAGTCTGCTGAACATCCTCGACACGCCTGACGATCAAAACCGGAGCAGCAAGCAGGTCGTGCTCGAGTTCTATGGCCTGAAGTTGCGAGGCCTGACGGCTAAGTCCCAGCGCCGTGCGATTTTCGAACTGTGCGGACTCGACGGGACTGCGCAGACCGCATGGGAGGCGAGCGAGCTTTCGCGCACGCAGGCGGAGCGCAAGGAGCAGGATGCGCAGCGTGCGAAGGAAGCCGCGCAGAATGCCCGCTATAAGCGCGGCGACGGCGTCGTGATCGATGGCGCCCAGCATGTCGAGGACGCGATCGCATCGGGGTTCCGGGAGATTCGGGACTGGCGCAAGGGGGCGAGCAAGCAGTACGCGCTCGTCAACCCTGAGCTTAACGAGGCGCGTCGTCTGCAGGTAAAGGATGGCACGCTGGATTACGCCCGCGCGATGCTCGAGCGGCTTGCAGCCTGAAGGAGGGATCATGCGATTCGATCGTACTCCCAAGGTGGAAGGCCTTCGCTGGACTTCGCGGATGCAAGCCTTGCATCGGAGCCGCCAGGATCGGGCTCGTCAAAAGATCGAGCGTGCCTACCCGCTCTTCAGCGATCAGATCGAGGTGCCCCGGGCGCTTTCGGTTGATGAAGAGCGGGAACGGCGCGAACGGCTGCTGTACCAGAGCGAGCAACGCATGCGCGATCTGTACGCCCAGCAATGGCGTCGCCTGCGTCGCGAGTACTTCGCATGCACGCCCGACGTGCGCGCGCGGATCATGGAGGCCTGGAAGGCGTGGCGCGGTCCGGCCAATCCTGTCTGTTTCGCCTACGTGATCGAGCAGCACAACGGCGCGGGCGAAGAGAAGTCCCGGCGGCACCGCGAGCGCGAAGCGGCGATGATCGCGAGAATCGATGCAGCACGGGCCGCTCAGACAGCGTTAGTCTGACGGCAATTTTCCTGAACCACAGCCGGCGCATATGCGCCGGTTTTTTTTTGCCCTGGCGTCACGCGAGAAGTCTAAGCGGGGTCAATCTGCTCATCATTCGGGCAAACCTTCGCGCAGCGGCCGCCCATACTGGGCTCTGTTACCCGCGTCCATGACGCATCGACCCGCCGGAGATCCGGCAACAATGCTGCCCTTGGGGATCACGTCCCTTGGGGCGTTGTTCAGGGGCACTTCCTTCGAGGACACCCCATGAAACATCCGAACGCTGTTTCAGGAAACCGGGACGTTTCAATCGCCCAGATCGAAAACGCGATCAACGTGTGGCGCAACCGCAATCCGGCAACCTCCGACGAGGAGGTGACGGTGCTGTGCGCGGAAGCACGCTGTCTCGCCAATCTCTACGGCAGCATGATCTTCAACCGCGCGACCGCCGTGCCGCGCGAAACCCTTACCGAAGCTCAACTGGCCGCTCTGGCTGGCGCGCAGGCGTAAGGCGCAATCTTTCTTCGCGTCTCCAGGACGCATCGACGCGCCGCATCCGCGGCACATCCAGCTCGCCCCTCAGGGACCACGTCCCCTGGGGGCGTTGTTTCGTGGGGCTTTTCCTTTTCAGGTACCCCATGAAAGTCTCTGCCTCGCAACTTCGCGAACTGCTCATCACCTACATTCCGGCCCGTCTTCCGGTGCTTATCACTGGGGCTCCGGGCATTGGCAAGAGCGACATCGTCGCTCAGGCGGCTCAGGAAACCGGGCATGACCTGCTCATCAGCCATCCCGTCGTTGAAGACCCCACGGACTCGAAGGGCCTGCCATTCCCTGACGGGAACGTCGCCCGCTTCCTGCCGTTCGGGGATCTCGAGCGCGCATTGAGAGCGACAACGCCGCTGCTCTGGTTCCTTGACGACCTGGGCCAGGCATCACCGGCGGTGCAGGCGGCAAAGATGCAACTGCTGCTGGCACGCCGCATCGGCGAACACGCGCTGCCCGACTGCGTCACGTTCGTTGCGGCCACCAACCGGCGCAACGACAACGCGGGTGTCTCGGGCATTCTCGATCCCGTCATCTCGCGTTTCGCGACGGTGGTCGAGCTTGAGCCTTCGATCGCCGACTGGACTGCCTGGGCGGTGCGCAGCGGTGTTCCTGCCGAACTGATCGCGTTTCTGCGATTCCGGCCGGATCTGCTGTCCGTGAAGAAGACCGCGCGCGATATCGAAAACGCACCGAGCCCCCGAACATGGGGATTCGTCGCGAAGACGATGCCGGTCGTGCCGAAGTCGCTCGAGCTCGTCTCCTACGCGGGTTCGGTGGGCGAGGCTGCAGCGAGCGAACTGATGAGCTTTCTTGCCATCTACCGCGAGTTGCCGTCGCCGGACGCCATCATCCTGTCGCCGGACACGGCGCCGATCCCTGAGACCCCGGCCGCGCTGTACGCGGTCAGTTCGGCGCTGGCAGCGCACTCGACCGAAGGCAACTTCGAGCGCGTGCTGACCTACAACCAGCGGCTGATCGACGTAGGCCACCGTGAATTCGGTGCGCTTCTCGCGCGTGACGCCGTGCGTCGCAAGCCTGAACTTGCGAGCACCCATGCGTTCATCCGCGCGCAGGGTGGCGAGATCGGAAAAATCATCCGCGGCGAGTAAGCCGCTGCCTGTTGCTTCATCCGTTGTTCGTTCTGCCACGGCCCGCCTCGCGCGCCGTGGCTTTTTTCTTTCTGCTCAATCCAATCCCTTTCTATTCTGGAGTTTTCCATGAACATCACTGAACTGAAATCCCGCGTCATGCTGTCGGCCGTCACGGTATCCGCCTGGCAGGCGCGCTGCTTCGACGTGAAAGCGACCGAAGAAGTCGAAAAAAACCACCAGGCCAAGGACATCGGGCGCTTCAACAAGCGCCTGCTGCCCGAGCATGCGCCGAGCTACAAGGAGGTGGTTTCGATCGGCAATCGCATTCGCCGCTATCACTACGACCACTCGCTGAAGTACGAACAGCTGGGCGTGCGTCTGCTGCCGACGGCGATCTACATGGACTTCGCCGACCAGATGCGCAAGATGAAGGATGAGTTCGATCTCGCCGTTTCCGTCTTCCTGACCGACTACCTGAATCTGAAGGAACAGGCACGGGCGGAACTCAACGGGCTGTTCAACGAGTCGGACTATCCCACGCTTGCCCGCATGTCGGAGAAGTTCGGCGTCAAGCTCGCGGTGCTGCCGTTTCCCGACGCAAGCCAGTTTGGCGTCGATCTGCCGGCCGACGTGCTGACGGATCTTCGTTCGGAAATTGACCAGCACGTGCTTGCCTCGATCTCGACGGCGAACAACGATCTGGTCGGGCGTCTGTACGAGGCCGTCTCGAAGCTGGCCGACAAGCTGTACGGTGCCACCGATGTTCGCCTGGGCGTCACCAACCAGGTGCGCGAACTGTGCGAGCTGCTGCCGAAGCTGAACTTCACGAACGATCCGAAGCTCAGCCACATCCTCGAACAGGCGAAGACGCATCTCGCGGTTCACACGGGTGCGGATCTGAAGGAGTCGAGCGTGCTGCGTTCGCAGGTCGCGGCCAAGGCCTCGGAAATCGAGGGGCTGATGGCAGCGTTCATGGGTGGGGCACCGGAGCCGGTGGCGAATCAGCTTTCGACGTTCTCGCCGCTGGAGCAGGTTGTCCAGCCGGAGCCGACGCCGCTTCTGCGACTCGTCGCGTGAGGTAGCCATGGACCCGCGCATCTCGAAGCAACGCACGGCGCTGGTCCTCGACCAGCCGTTTTTCGGCGCACTCGCTTTGCGTCTGAAGGTGGTCGAAGATCCGTCGTGCAGGACGTTCTGGACCGACGGGGAATCGCTGGGCTACAACCCGGCGTACCTCGGCGGCCTTAACGATCTGGAGACACGCGGCGTGCTGGCGCATGAGGTTCTGCACGTGGCCAACGGCCACTGCTGGCGCCAGGGCGATCGCGATCCGAAACTCTGGAACGACGCATGTGACTATGCGATCAATCCGATCGTGTACGACGCAGGCATGCAGTTGCCGAAGGGCGTGCTGTTCGACGCCCGCTTTCGCGGCAAGTCGGCCGAGGAGATTTACGGCATCCTCGCGCAGGAGAAGCGGCAGAAGGAAAAGCAGCAGGGCAACGGTAAGAAGGATGGTGGCAAACCGGATGCGCAGCCTGGCCAGCAGTCGACGTCACAGTCGACTCAACAGTCAGGCGGCACACCGGGGGGCAACAGCCCGCCGCAATCCGCGAACGGCGCGACCGCACCGTGCGCAACACCCGAGTCCGGCACTTCTCCCGAGGCTGCTCCCTCCTGTGGCGAGGTCCGTCAATACCGAGGGGACGACAAGGCGCAGAAGGAAGCTGACTGGAAGGTCGCCGTCCTGCAGGCCGCGAAAGCGGCGAAGATGCGGGGCGGGCTGGGCGGCTCTCTGGAAGGCATGGTCCAGGTGGCGGTGGAACCTGTGGTTGACTGGCGCGCGATCCTGCAACGCTTTGCGCAGGAATCGTCGCCGACTGACTACACTTTCGCGATGCCCAATCGCCGGTATCTGCACATGGGGCTGTATCTGCCGTCGCTCAACGAACCGGCGGTTGGCGATGCGGTGTTCGTGCGCGATTCCAGCGGTTCGGTGTTTGACGAGACGCAGGCACAGTTCGACGCGGAAATCCTTGTTGTGAATGAGACTGTGCGGCCGCGGCGGCTGATCGTGCTGGATTGCGATACGCGTGTAAAGCAGGTGCAGATCTTCGAGCGCGGCGACGCGGTCGAACTGCTACCGGTGCGTGGCGGGGGAGGCACTTCGTTTGTTGATCCGTTCAAACGGCTGGCCGACGAAGGCATTCAACCCACGTTTCTGGTCTATCTCACCGACATGGATGGAGCATTTCCGATCGATGAACCGTCCTATCCCGTCCTGTGGGCATCGACCGTGCCGCTCCGGCGCGCGAAGAAGGCACCGTTTGGGGAAATGATGGAAGTGATCTGCTGACAGGCGATGTCTGCCACGTGTTCTGAACCCAAGCCCGGCGATTCCGCCGGGCTATTTTTTTGGGGGGGCCGCGGATCCATAACTTCGCTGGGCAATCGGGAAAATCCAGAAGGCCCTTGGACACATTGATCGGCTAGACTCGTTCGTCCGGGGCCTATCCCTGGTTCCGGCGTGTGCTTCAAGGCCTATTCATTTTGAATGAGATAGGCCATTTTTTTGCCACGGTTTCGCGCGGTTGGCTTCAGGCGAAAAGGTCGGGCTGTCGCGGGTCGATATTCTCAGTCCCGACCATAGGCTGCGGCGCCGGCTTCGACTCGATGCGAAAGAAATCAGGGCTCACACCGGCGTTGCTGGCAGCGCGTAGCCAGTCGGGCATGTCGCCCAGTCCGTTCCATTCGTTGCCGCGCGCGTCGCGATAAAGAGGCGGGTGATCGACGTCATGCTCGATCGACTCTGCCAGTGCTTCAAGCGTGATACCGAACTCTTCCATGCGCCGGCGAAGCCAGATGATCAGCCTGTCGCGCGCCTCGCCGTCAACGATTTTTCCCCTCATGTCCTGTTGCCCTAACAGGTTGCTGAAGTACCGCTGAAACACGTCATCGCGCAGAGTTCGTGAAGCGTTGATAGATGAACCACCACTTGCCCACTGGAGATCATGCGCGGCGCCGACACGTTCACCGAGAGTTTGTT
>NZ_JBFPKG010000409.1:0-232 GCF_040948665.1 Paraburkholderia sp. BR14320 | reverse complement strand
CCACACCGCGCAGGCCCATCTGCTTCATCAGCCGCTCGACCGTGCAGCGCGCCACGACAATGCCTTCGCGCTTCAATTGCGTCCAGACCTTGTCTACGCCATAGACCTGGAAGTTTTCTTCCCATACCCGCCGGATCTCATCCTTGAGCATCCTGTCGCGCTGGGCCCGCGCCGGCACCAGCTCAGGATGGGCGCGGCGGGCCACATGCGTGTAGTACGTCGACGGCGCGAT
>NZ_JBFPKG010000408.1:0-237 GCF_040948665.1 Paraburkholderia sp. BR14320 | reverse complement strand
ACGAGGCGGGTCTGAATGCGGTGCTGGCAGTCGAGGCGAACGTCGACTGCGTGATCGCCGACGGCGCGTACTACAGTATTGCGCAGACCGAGGCATGGTCAACCTGTGGTGTGCTGCCGGTGATTCCCCCACCGGCCAATGCGGTCGCTCACAATCAACCGGCGACACGCTGGCACGACCATCTCGTTCGGTACATCAAGGACAAGGGCACCCATGCGTTCCGCAACAAATACGGGT
>NZ_JBFPKG010000407.1:0-238 GCF_040948665.1 Paraburkholderia sp. BR14320 | reverse complement strand
GTTTCTCTGCTGCAGACGCAGCGACGCAAACGAAGCGGTGCCGGGTAGTGGTGGTTCAGGCGCGGCGGGTTGGGCGGATCGATCTTTAAAAACTAACAGCCGATAAGTGTGGGCGCTTGATGCGGAATGCGGCGGCGGATTCTTCTGGATCTGCTGCAAGGCAAAAGGTATCAGAAAGCCTCACACAGTATTAGAGGAAGGTTTATCTGTCGAAAGACGGATTGATCATCGTCAGTAC
>NZ_JBFPKG010000406.1:0-240 GCF_040948665.1 Paraburkholderia sp. BR14320 | reverse complement strand
CAGACCCTGCTTTTGGTTTGCTTGGCATACATGCTCCTTTGGGTACATGTTATGCCTTGAACACAAAATTTCTGACAGGCTCTCTATTAGCGTTGCCCCTGTGCGGGGCGGCACCTACTTTCTTTGCAGCAGAAAGCGAAGCAGGGTATTCTCTGTGTGTGGTTGAACAGGTCTGTTCGGCTAGAAGCCGCGCCCAGCAAGGGTTTGCGGTAATATTCTCCACACAGCCCCGCTCAAGCC
>NZ_JBFPKG010000405.1:0-240 GCF_040948665.1 Paraburkholderia sp. BR14320 | reverse complement strand
CGCAGGCTTCGGCATCGATGCTGGCGCAGGCAACGGCAGCAGCGCTACCTGCTCAAGTGCCAGCATCGCAGCCGGACGCTCGCGCGTGGTGGCGTGCACGCGCACGTTGGCGACTTCTGCGAGCCACCGGCCGATACGCGCATTGGCGGCTTCGACGTCCAGCTTTAGCCCCGATTGCTTGAGCGTGGCCGCGAGCGGCACCACGAAGCTCTCCTTCAGGTAACGGTTGAAGCGTTCCAC
>NZ_JBFPKG010000404.1:0-242 GCF_040948665.1 Paraburkholderia sp. BR14320 | reverse complement strand
ACCAGCTCAGGATGGGCGCGGCGGGCCACATGCGTGTAGTACGTCGACGGCGCGATTGGCAGTACCCTGCAGATCGGCTCGACCCCGTAGACGTGCCGTTGATCATCGATGAACATGATCATCACTTGGGTCGGCGGTCGAGCTCCGCCTGTGCGAAATACGCCGACGCCTTGCGCAGGATTTCATTAACCTGGCGCAGCTCACGGTTCTCCCTCTCCAGCTCCTTGAGCCGATCCTGCTCC
>NZ_JBFPKG010000403.1:0-242 GCF_040948665.1 Paraburkholderia sp. BR14320 | reverse complement strand
GGAGCAGGATCGGCTCAAGGAGCTGGAGAGGGAGAACCGTGAGCTGCGCCAGGTTAATGAAATCCTGCGCAAGGCGTCGGCGTATTTCGCACAGGCGGAGCTCGACCGCCGACCCAAGTGATGATCACGTTCATCGATGATCAACGGCACGTCTACGGGGTCGAGCCGATCTGCAGGGTACTGCCAATCGCGCCGTCGACGTACTACACGCATGTGGCCCGCCGCGCCCATCCTGAGCTGGT
>NZ_JBFPKG010000402.1:0-243 GCF_040948665.1 Paraburkholderia sp. BR14320 | reverse complement strand
TTAGCCGAACGCTCTGGAAAGTGCGGCCATAGCGGGTGATAGCCCCGTAGGCGAAAACATTGTGAAAGAACTGGGTGTACGACAAGTAGGGCGGGACACGTGAAATCCTGTCTGAAGATGGGGGGACGGATCGCGGAAGGTTGTCCGGGTGTTGGAAGTCCCGGTCGCTGCATTGGAGAGGGTGCCCTGGCAAATCCGGGCACAGGACTCAAGGGTGTGGCGCGAGCTTCTTCGGAAGCGAAG
>NZ_JBFPKG010000401.1:0-245 GCF_040948665.1 Paraburkholderia sp. BR14320 | reverse complement strand
CACGCCGCAGGCTGACCACGCCTCGGTCTGCGCAATACTGTAATACGCGCCGTCGGCGATCACGCAGTCGACGTTCGCGTCGACTGCCAGCATCGCATTCAGGCCCGCCTCGTCGGAAACGTTGTCCCCGGTGATCGCGATCTGGTGGACATTCATCTCCGGGTCGATCGACAGATGCATCTTGCGCCACGGCGTCTGGCTCGCGTCGCGCCCGTACTTTTGCCGATGCCATTCGCTGGCCCGGC
>NZ_JBFPKG010000400.1:0-245 GCF_040948665.1 Paraburkholderia sp. BR14320 | reverse complement strand
TAAGTGGAACGGTCGGGGCCTGAGCTGGTCATAGGGACCAGCAAAAGGAACCCAAAGATGGCAAAAAGAAGCGGCCGGTCGCATAGCCCGGCATTCAAGGCAAAGATAGCGCTGGCAGCCCTAACAGCCTGCGGAAGTACCGCTGAAACGCGTCATCGCGCTGCGTTCGTGAAGCGTTGATAGAAGGAGCCCAACAACCCGATGGAGATTATGCGCGGCGCCGACACATTCACCGAGAGTCTGTT